>CAVKDE010000015.1:0-14380 GCA_963654835.1 Duodenibacillus sp.
ACGAACTGGACAACCTGGGCGTTCGCGTAGCAAACCTGGAGAAAAAAGCTGACAACGTAAAAATTACCGGTACCATCAAAGCTTCCTATGCTAACTTCGATGGTGACATGGTAGGCAGCACTAAAGGTAGCCTTGCTGAAGCTCGTAAAACCAATCACCAAGGTCGTTTGCGTTCCGATATCTGGGTAAAAGGTGATATCAATGATGATTGGACTTTCTCCGCTATGCTCCGTAACCAACAATTCTTCACTGGTGAAGATAAAAACTCTGGCGAAGAAGAAGTTAAATTCCAACGCGCTTATGTAAATGGTCGTGTTGGTGGCGTAGCTGTTCAAGCTGGTCGTTACAACAAAACTGACAACACTGCTACTGCTGTAGGCGGTAACATTTATGATACTCGTATGGACGGTATCGAACTTTCCTATGGCAGCGATGTTAAACTGACTGCTGGTTATGGTAAAGCTACTGATGGCAACTCTGTAGCAGCTAAATATGACAACGATGTAATTTATGCTGAACTCGGTGCTAAAATCGGTGTTGTAGATGCTCATGCTTCTTACTACAAATTCAACGATGTAGCAAACCTGGATTACGAAGATGACAACATCTGGACTGCTGGCGTAGGCTTTGATCTGGCTAAACATGTTGCATTCACTGGTTCTTACCTGAAATCTGACTACGACAAAAAAGGCGTAGACGATGACGGTTTTGTACTGGCTCTGGCTTACAAAGGTGCTAAAGCTTCTCAAGCTGGTTCCTGGGGTCTGAATGCTGAATACTTTGACCTGGCTAAAGGCACCGTTATTGCTCATGGCATGGATGGTGTATATGGCACTGATGGTTTCAAAGGCTATGCAGTAGGTGCTAACTACGCTCTGGCTAAAAACATTGTAGCAGGCGTAACCTACTATGATCTTGAATCCAAAGCTGACAGCAAAGTTGACAACGAAACTCTGTGGAGCCAAGTTGTATTCTCCTTCTAATTTAATAGAAGCGATACTTCTCTAAAATAATACACGTGTAATCAACCCCTCGCTGGCAACGGCGAGGGGTTTTGTAATACGTAATGCTACGTGTGTTGTAATACAAAAGTAGCAGCTTAGGAGATTAAATGATATAATAGGAAGAAAGAAAGAGAAAGGAGCGTAACTCCATGCTGAAAAAATTACCTTTGCCAATTGGCAGTACAGATTACAAGGCGATATGTAGTGACGCTTATTATATTGATAAAACCTTAATGATACAGGATTTATTAGATGAACATATAGGAATTGCTTTGTTTACGCGCCCAAGGCGTTTTGGCAAAACTTTAAATATGGATATGCTGCGCACTTTTTTTGAAAAGACGGAAGAAGATACTAGCAAATATTTTACTGATAAAAAAATTTGGGTACAGGGTAAAGAATATACAAAGCACCAGGGTCAGTATCCTGTAATTTTTCTTAGCTTAAAGGATATAAAATCTTCCAGTTGGGATGTTTCTTTTGAATTATTAAAGAATGTTATTTGCACGGAATACGCAAGGCATAAAGAATTGGCAGCTAGTGAAAAAATAGCAGCCACCGATGCCAACTTTTATCTGAAAATAGTCAATGACAATGCTAATGAAGCAGCGTATATGCTTAGTTTGCAGGCTCTTAGCAGGATGTTGCACGCGCATTATGGAAAAGCACCTGTTATCATTATAGATGAATATGATACACCTATTCAGGATGGTTATATGAACGGTTATTATGATAAGGCTGTGGAGTTTATTAGAAATTTCTTTTCTGCTGCGCTTAAAGATAATCCGCATACAACGCTTTGCGTTTTAACAGGTATTTTGCGTATTGCTAAAGAAAGCATTTTTAGTGGCTTAAATAATATTCGCGTGTATTCTGTCCTTGATAGAAAATTTAGCAGTTATTTTGGCTTTACTACTGAAGAAGTGCAGGCAATGGCTGAATATTATGCTGCTAGCAACAAATTTGATGAGCTCAAGCAATGGTATGATGGTTATAAATTTGGCAAGACGGAGATTTTTAATCCGTGGTCAGTTTTAAATTATTTTAGCCATGATTGTCAGGCGATGCCTTTTTGGGTACAGACATCAGGCAATACAGTCATTGCTGAAATACTAAAAAATGTTAATAATACAACTTGCGAAAGTTTGAAAAACTTATTAAATGGGGAAATAGTGGAATCTGTTATCGAAACCAATATTATATATCCACGCTTGCGTGAACCGCAGACGAATATTTTTGGCTTTTTGCTGATGACAGGTTATCTTAAATCAGTGGAAACAACTTTAGATGAAGACGGAGCTTATGTCTGCAAGCTGAGTATTCCGAATAAGGAGCTGAAAAGTATTTATCGCAAAGAAATTCTTGCCCTGCTAACGGAAAATGTAGGGGAGGATATTGTTTACAGCTTGAGAAATGCTCTTTTGCATAAGGAGGCTGCTACATTGAAACAGGCGCTGCGCAAATTTTTATTGGAAACTATCAGTTATTATGATGGCTTGAAAGAAAATTATTATCACGGGCTGCTTTTGGGCATGACGGTTATTTTTGCTGCTGATTATTATCCGCTTTCTAACCGGGAGAGCGGGGAAGGTCGCTTTGATATTCAGCTAACGCCTAAAACGGCCAATATGCCTGGAATTATTATTGAAATTAAGGCCGCGCATGACATGAGTGCAGAAAAATTGCAGGGGTTGGCGCAAACAGCACTAGAACAAATTGAAAGCAAACACTATGATGCAGAATTGCTTGCGCAGGGAGTGCAGAAGATTTATAAATATGGTATTGCTTTTTGTGCTAAAAAAGTAGAGATCGCGGTAAATTGAACCATAGCTATTTAGCACAGCACACGTCGTGAGCAATACTTTCGCTATGCTTTCTTGACACGTAACAAACTTTAAAGTATAATAACTAGCAGACGTATTAGACTTGAGGTTTAGTGCGTTCAGTTATTATTTTATATGCGAGTGTGGCGGAACTGGCAGACGCACTAGACTTAGGATCTAGCGCCTTTCGGCGTGCAGGTTCGATTCCTGTCACTCGCACCATTGATAAAAACGGAGCTTGCGCAGTACGTAAGCTCTTTTTTAATGCTTCTTAAAAATTTTGTCAGCAGAAAAATAGAATTACGCTTAAAACGCTTGCTCAAACAGGCGAAAAATGTTACGATAAAAGGACAGAAGAAAAAATCTCATCTGTCCTTTTATTTTTTTGCTTTTAGGAGAACAATATGGGAAAGCTATCACAAACTTCAGCTCCGGTGTATGAAGCATTGGAGCGCTTTCGTAAAAAACGTGTAGTTCCTTTTGACGTGCCGGGCCACAAGCGTGGGCGCGGCAATCCGGAGCTGCGAGAATTATTAGGTGAAAAATGCGTCAGCCTGGACGTAAATTCCATGAAGCCGCTGGATAATTTGTGCCATCCTGTTTCCGTTATCCGTGATGCGGAGGAGCTGGCAGCGGAGGCCTTCGGGGCGGCGCACGCCTTTTTTATGGTGGGAGGCACAACTTCTTCCGTACAGAGTATGGTGCTGTCTTCCTGCAAGGCAGGCGATAAAATTATCCTGCCGCGCAATGTGCATAAAAGCGTGATCAACGCGCTGGTCTTAAACGGTGCAATTCCTGTTTACATCAATCCGCAGGTGGATAGCAGGCTGGGCATTTCGCTGGGCATGGAAATTGGCGAGGTGGAGAAGGCGATTAAGGCTAATCCTGATGCGACAGCGGTACTCGTAAATAACCCTACTTATTATGGTATCTGCTCTGATTTGCGCTCTATCGTGAAACTGGCGCACGCGCATAATATGCTGTGCCTTGTAGATGAAGCGCACGGTACGCATTTTTATTTTGGCAAGAATATGCCTGTGAACGCTATGGCAGCAGGCGCGGATATGGCCTCTGTTTCCATGCATAAATCCGGTGGCAGCCTGACGCAGAGCAGCCTGCTTTTAACCGGGCCTAAAGTAAACTGGGAATACGTCAGCCAGATTATCAACCTTACGCAGACGACAAGTGCATCTTATCTCTTGCTTTCCAGCCTGGATATTTCACGGCGTAATCTGTTTATGCGTGGTGAGGCCTCCTTTGCTAAGGTGCAGGAGATGGCGGAGTACGCACGCGAGGAGATAAATTCCATCGGCGGCTTTTATGCCTATGGCCGCGAGCTGAAAAATGGCAGCAGTATTTATGATTTTGATGTGACGAAGCTCTCTGTTTATACGCGTGATATTGGCCTTGCAGGCATTGAGGTTTACGATTTACTGCGTGATGAATATGATATCCAGATTGAGTTCGGCGATATTGCTAATATTTTGGCGTATATTTCTATCGGTGACAGGATTCAGGATATTGAACGCCTTGTAGGTGCGCTTGCGGATATTAAGCGTTTGTATTCTAAAGATGCGTCGCAGATGCTAAATACGGAATACATTGCGCCGGAGGTTGTTGTTTCGCCGCAAAAGGCGTTCTATGCGAAGGATGAATCTTTGCCGATTCGCGAAACTGCGGGGCGCATTTGCAGCGAGTTCGTTATGTGCTATCCGCCCGGCATTCCTATCTTAGCACCGGGTGAGGTTATCACGAAGGAAATTATTGATTATATTATTTATGCGAAGGAGAAGGGGTGTTCTATGCAGGGGCCGGAGGATCCGGAAGTGAATAATATTAATGTACTAATTTAGTAATCGCCAATTTAGAAATCGTCTCTAAGGCATTATCTGCTTCAGCGCGTCGGCTAGGAGTATTGGATATACGCCGTCGCCTCCGCGCTTCGCATCTAATACCTTATTGACGATTTGGCGTGAGCGAAGTTATATAATTATGAAGGGTGTGTGATGAGTTGGAATTATGGTTTTCTGATTATCATACAGATGACGTGAAGCTGGATATTAAAATTGCCAAGCAGCTTTTTAGCGAGGAAACGGATTTCCAGCGTATTGACGTTTTTGAATCGAAAGAATTTGGTCGTTTTATCAGCTGTGATGGCACTATTGTTTTTTCGGAAAAGGACGAGTTCGTTTATGATGAGATGATTGTGCATGTCCCCATGGCTGTGCATCCGCATGTGCGCAAGGTGCTCGTTATTGGCGGTGGCGATGGCGGCGTAGCCCGTGAGCTGACGCATTATGCTGAGATCGAAGAAATTGACGTGGTAGAAACAGATCGCGTTTTTGTGGATGTATGCCGTGAATATTTCCCCGATAACGCCTGTGGTCTTGATGATAAACGTGTTACGGTGTTTTATGCTGATGGCCTGCGCTTTTTGCGTTCCAAGGTGGATGAATACGATTTAATTATCAGTGATGCGATTGACCCCTTAGGCCATGCCGCAGGCCTTTTTACGAAGGAGTTTTATGGCAACTGCTTCCGCGCCCTCAAGGAAGATGGCATCATGGTTTATCAGCATGGCAGCCCCTTCTATGATGAAGATGAAGATACCTGCCGCGCTATGCACCGCAAGGCCAGCCACAGCTTTCCCATCAGCCGCGTGTATCAGGCGCACATTCCTACGTGTCCCTCCGGTTATTGGTTGTTTGGCTTTGCTTCGAAAAAGTTCCATCCGGTGAAGGATTTGGATGCGGAAAAGTGGAAGGCACGCGGGATTAAGACGTGGTATTATTCGACGAATCTGCATAAGGGAGCGTTTATGCTGCCTAAGTATGTTGAGGATATGCTCGAAGAAGAAGAAAAATAAAGCTTCCGATAAGGTGTTGAGATAGGCTCTCCTAGGGGAGAGCTGTCGCCTGTAAGGCGACTGAGAGGGGGTTGTTCTGAGTTTGTTAAATCCCCTCTTCGTCATCGCTACGCGATGCCACCTCTCCCCAAGGAGA
Organism: Duodenibacillus sp.; assembly: GCA_963654835.1. Classification (GTDB taxonomy): domain Bacteria; phylum Bacillota; class Negativicutes; order Acidaminococcales; family Acidaminococcaceae; genus Phascolarctobacterium_A. Next base: position 5,830 of record CAVKDE010000015.1, read on the forward strand.
GGCTGTTATAGTGCATTCAATCAATAAAATTATAGAGAATAAAGTTAAAGTAAGGAGTTGATTACCCATGAGTAAATTATTAGTAATCGGCTGCGGCGGCGTTGCTGGCGTAGCTATCGCCAAATGCTGCCAAAACAGCAGCGTGTTCACCGAGCTGTGCATTGCCAGCCGCACCAAAGCTAAATGTGATGCTGTAAAAGAAAAATTGCAGCCTACTACTTCCACCGTTATCACTACTGCACAGGTAGATGCTGATAGCAAGGAGCAGTTAGTGCAGCTGATTAAGGCTTATCAGCCTGACGCAGTGCTGAACGTGGCTCTGCCTTATCAGGATTTGACCATTATGGATGCCTGCCTGGAATGCAAGGTTGATTATATTGATACAGCAAACTATGAACCGGAAAATATTGATGATCCTGCCTGGCGCGCAGTTTACGACAAACGCTGCAAGGAAGAAGGCTTCTCTGCTTACTTTGATTATTCCTGGCAATGGGCTTATAAAGAAAAATTTGCGCAGGCTGGCGTGATGGCTCTGCTTGGTACCGGCTTTGACCCAGGTGTTACCAGCGTATTTAGTGCATATGCGCTGAAACATTATTTTGATGAAATTGAAACGATTGATATTTTAGACTGCAACGGTGGCGACCATGGTTATCCTTTCGCTACGAACTTCAACCCGGAAATTAATCTGCGCGAGGTTTCTGCCCCCGGTTCTTATTGGGAAAACGGCAAATGGGTAGAAATCCCGGCGATGAGCATTAAACGCGAATATGATTTCCCGCAGGTAGGCATGAAGGATATGTATCTTTTGCACCATGAGGAAATTGAATCTCTCGCGAAAAATATTCCTGGCGTAAAACGCATCCGCTTCTTCATGACTTTCGGTCAAAGCTATCTGACGCACATGAAGTGTCTGGAAAATGTAGGTATGCTTTCTACCAAACCGATTAACTACGAAGGTAAAGAGATTGTGCCTATCCAGTTTTTAAAAGCACTCTTGCCGGATCCTGCTTCCCTCGGTCCGCGCACTGTTGGCAAAACGAACATTGGCTGCATTTTTACAGGTACGAAAGATGGCAAGAAGAAAACTATCTATATTTACAACGTATGCGATCATCAGGAATGCTACAAAGAGGTTGGTTCCCAAGCTATCAGCTACACCACAGGTGTACCGGCGATGATTGGTACGGCGCTTGTGCTGACTAAACAATGGCAGGGTAAAGGCGTATTCAATGTAGAAGAGTTTGATCCTGATCCGTACATGGATATGCTCAATAAGTTCGGCCTGCCCTGGGTTGTTGATGAAAACCCTGCTACGGTAGAATAAGATGACGGAAACGAAAAAAACGGTGATGCCTGCCTACGTGGTGGATAAGGCAGAAGGCAAGGCGCGCCTGGCGGATTTAAACAGCAAACTGCGCGCTGAACGTGAGGAGGCAGTGCTGAAAGCACTGCCGACACCTTGCTATGTGGTGGATGAAGCAAGGCTCCTTAAAAATTTGCAGCTTTTAAAGCGCGTACAGGAAGCAAGCGGTGCGCACATTTTGTTGGCGCAAAAGTGCTTTTCGATGTTTAAGCTTTATCCTTTAATGGGCAAATATCTTGCCGGGACTACGGCGAGCGGCATTTATGAAGCACGCCTGGGCCATGAGGAGATGGGCAAGGAGAACCATGTTTTTGCGCCTGCTTTTAAAGATAGCGATATGCAGGAACTGGTGCAGATTTGCGACCACATAATTTTCAACAGTATGGCGCAGTTTGAAAAGCATAAGGCAGTGTGCAAGCTTGCGGGTGTGAGCGTGGGCCTGCGTGTGAACCCGGAAAAATCTACGCAGGAAGGCGAGCACGCTATTTACGACCCCTGCGCTTTTGGTTCGCGCCTGGGCATTACGCTGGCGAACTTCCCGGAAAAGCTGCCTGCGGAAATTGAAGGCCTGCATTTTCATACGCTGTGTGAGCAGAACGCAGACGATTTAGTGACCACATGGAAGGCGTTTGAGGAAAAGTTTGGCAAATTCTTTGGCCAGCTGAAATGGATTAACCTTGGCGGTGGGCATCACATTACGCGTGCGGATTACCAGCTGGATGTGCTGATAGATTTAGTAAAATATATCAGGGAAACTTATCACGTTGAGGTTTATCTGGAGCCTGGCGAGGCAGTGGCACTTAATGCCGGTTATCTGGTAACTGAAGTATTGGATATTGTGCATAACGGTCTGGATATTTTGATTTTGGATGCTTCTGCAGCCTGTCATATGCCTGACGTTCTGGAAATGCCTTATCGTCCGCCTTTGCGTGGCGGCTTTGATGCTGACGAGAAAAAATATACCTATCGTTTGTCTTCTATGACCTGCCTGGCAGGTGATGTGATTGGCGATTACAGCTTTGAAAAGGAAATCAAAGTTGGTGACAAGCTGATTTTTGAAGATATGGCGATTTATTCGATGGTGAAAAATAACACCTTTAACGGTATTCCTTTGCCTGATATTGTGTTGCTGCATAAAGATGGGCAGACGGAGCTGGTGCGCCGTTTTGGTTATGATGATTTTAAAGGACGTTTGTCATGATTTTAGAAAAAAGATTTTCCCCTACGCTGGATGGTTTTCGTATGCCGGGTGAATATGAAGAGCACGCAGGCTGCATCATCGTGTGGCCGCAAAGGCCCGGTTCCTGGAGCTTTGGTGCGAAGGAGGCCTGCAGAGCCTTTACCAAGGTAATCAAAGCGATTGCTGAAAGCGAAACGGTTTACGTTATCTGCGGTAAAGAGCATATGCCTGTCGCACAAAAATTCCTTGCTGATGTGTGGAACGTGAAGCTTATCGAGATGGAAACGAACGACAGCTGGGCGCGTGATATCGGGCCGACTTTTGTGGCGCGCAATCTTGCCGGTGTCAGGGTAGTGCGTGCTGTGAACTGGAGCTTTAATGCCTGGGGCGGCGCGGTGGACGGACTATATCCTGATTACGAGCTGGACGACGCTTTTGCAGTCAGCTTTGCCGAAAAAATGGGCTATAGCATTTACGATGCTGCTCCCTTTGTGCTGGAGGGTGGCTCAATTCACTGTGATGGTGAAGGCACGGCGATGGTAACGGAAGCGTGCCTTTTGAGCGCAGGACGCAATCCGCATTTAAAAAAATCGCAGATTGATAAGCTTTTGAAAAACTATCTGGGCGTAGATAAAGTTTTGTGGCTGCCACGAGGTATTTATAACGACGAAACTAATGAGCACGTGGATAATGTGTGTGCCTTTATCAGACCGGGTGAAGTTGTTTTGGCGTGGACGGATGATGAAAGCGATCCGCAATATGCTATGTGCAGGGAAAATTTTGAATACTTGTCAAGAACAAGAGATTCGCACTGCCGCAAGCTGAAAATTCACAAGCTGCCTTTGCCGAAAGTGCCTATCTGCATCGAAGAAGATGAGGTAGCAGGCTTTGATTTTGTAGAGGGCGAAGATATGCGTGAGGCAGGCGAGCGTCTGGCAGCGTCTTATGTTAATTTTTATATTAGTAATGACAGCCTTATTGTTCCTGCTTTTGGCGGCGAGAACGCAGCCAGCGATAAGCAGGCGGCAAAAATTCTGGCTAAGCTGCGCCCTGAGCGCAGAGTGGTGCAGATTCCCGCACGCGCTATTTTAACAGGCGGGGGCAATATTCACTGCATTACGCAGCAAATTCCGAAAGGTATAAAATTATGAGTAAATTAAAAGTTGCAGCTATCCAGATGCGCTGCGCTCAGACGGTAGAAGAAAACCTGCGCCATGCTGAGGAGCTGGTGCGCAAGGCCGCAGCGGCGGGCGCCAAGCTTATTTTGCTGCCTGAGCTGTGGGAAAGGCCATATTTTTGCCAGGAGCGTCAGTATGATTATTACAAATATGCGCTGCCTGTGAGTGAAAATCCTGCGGTAGCTATGGGCCAACGTTTGGCCAAAGAGCTGGATATTGTACTGCCCATCAGCTTTTTTGAGCGTGATGTGAACGAATTATATAATTCTATCGCCTGCGTGGACGCTGGTGGCGAAATTTTAGGCGTATATCGCAAAACGCATATTCCTGACGATCATTTTTATCAGGAGAAATTTTACTTTAAACCTGGTGACAGCGGCTTTACTGTGTTTAACACAAAATACGGACGTGTGGGTATTGGTATCTGCTGGGATCAATGGTTTCCTGAAACAGCACGCTGCCTGGCACTTGGCGGGGCAGAGATTTTGCTGTATCCTACGGCAATTGGCTCGGAGCCGATTTTGGACTGCGACAGTATGCCGCATTGGCGCAGGGTGATGCAGGGGCACAGCGCGGCGAACCTTATGCCGGTAGTAGCAGCGAACCGCATTGGTTTAGAATCTGTTGCACCGTGCGAGGCAAATGCAGGGCAGAAATCTTCGCTGCTTTTCTATGGCTCTTCGTTTATGACGGATGGTACAGGTGCGCTGGTGGCTGATGCTTCGCGTGATCAGGAAGAAATTCTTGTAGCGGAGTATGACCTTGCTGCACTTGCGGAAGACCGCTTGAGCTGGGGGCTCTTCCGTGACAGAAGGCCTGAGTGCTACGCGAAGCTTGCGGGCAAATAAAAATTGTATATAAAAAGCAAAAACACCGCTGGTATTACTTATGTGTAGTACGAGCGGTGTTCGTTTGTGGCAAGGGAAAATGTTAGCGCGTAGAGAAATCTTTGCCGCGTTTCAAGCTTACGCGTTTACCTTAGCCATGAATTTTTCGTTATTGATGATAAAGCGTTCGTGCGTGCCTTTACCGATGGTGCCTTTGCTATCTGCAGCACTGACTTCAAAGGTGAGCTTGCGTCCTTCTACCGCAGTGAGCTTGGCGGTGGCAGTAACTGTATCGTTCATCTTCGTAGCGCGGTCATGCGTGATGCTCAGGCTGATGCCGACGGTGCCGCTGCCTGCTTCCAAATGTGTATTGACAGCAGCGCAGGCTGCTTCTTCCATAAGTGCGCACATAGCAGGCGTAGCAAAAACAGCAAGGGAACCGCTTTTCATGGTAGCGGCAATGTTGGCCTCGGTAACGGTGACGGTAGCAGTACCGGTTAAACCGGGAGTAAGAGTAGACATATCTATACCTTCTTTCTTTTAACGTTGGTGTAGTGTACGCTAAGCTTTGCTTCACGTAGCAACTACTATTATGATAAAATATTAGCGAGAGTATGACAAGCAAAAATTATATGATTATTACGTCTTAAACGAGAAAAATTTTCCCAGGCAGGAAAAGCTTACATCAATAGCGAATTATATGTTATAATAAAGGTGCACAAGTTATAAGTACGCCGGGGGTGAAATTATGGCTTTAGAATTTAAGAAAACTACATTTTTAAAAGTCTATACAGGTGAAGATGTTCTGCTCAACGATGTGCCTTTGTATAAAGCAATTTTGCGTGAAGCGCGCAGATTGGGCCTTGCCGGTGGCACGGTTGTGAAAGGCATTGAAGGTTATGCTACAAATCTGCGTGGTGTAGGGCGTGCAGTGAACACGCTGATCAGCGGTAATGCTAATTATCCTATCATCGTAGAAATTGTGGATGAGCGCAAGAACATTGAAAAAATCTTGCCGTTTTTAGAAAAAAACGCTACCCATGCATTAGTATTGGTAGAAGAAAGCACCTATATGGTAACTGATTTTATGCGCAACGAAGGCTATAAAGGCTATAAAAATATTGAAAACATGCCTGAATAACTTGTGTTGTACAAAAATAACAAGGACATAAAAGCCGCAGTCCCAAATGAGCTGCGGCTTTTTCTTGGGGCTAAGCTTAGGAGGAGAAAAATTTGAAGTACGATGTAGCAATTATTGGTGGTGGACCGGCGGCGATTTTTGCAGCCTATGAGTTTGTGCTGAAATATCCGCAGCTGAAAGTTATTATGCTGGAAGCAGGCAATCCGATTGAAAAACGTTCCTGTCCGCTGGCAGCGAAAAAAGTGGACCACTGCATTAACTGCAAACCTTGCAGCATTATGCGCGGTTTTGGCGGTGCTGGTGCTTTTTCTGATGGCAAGTACAATTTTACGACGGAGTTTGGCGGCTGGCTGAACGAATACCTGCCGGAAGAAGAGGTTATTGAGCTGATTGATTATGTTGATGAGCTGAACTGCCGTCATGGTGCTCCAGGTGAATACTTCACGACGAAAAACAGCAAAATCGGTATGCAGGCTTTGAAATATGACTTGCATCTGCTTAACGCTAAAGTGCGCCACTTAGGCACGGAAAACAACCTTGTGATTATGGAAAACATCCATAAGTTTTTGCAGGATAAAGTGGAAATCCGCTGCAATTGTGCGGTAGAAGAAATTAAGCACGAGGAAGATGGCAGCTTTACGCTGGAGCTTGTTACCGGCGATGAGGTTCAGAGCGAATATTTAATTGCTGCTCCCGGCCGCGCCGGTGCAGAGTGGTACACCGAGCAGTGCCGCAAAATGGGCCTTGGCTTTATAAACAATCAGGTGGATATCGGTGTGCGCGTGGAAGTGCCTGCGGAAGTTTTCAAACATATTACGGATGAAGTGTACGAAGCAAAAATTTTGTACCGCACCCAGCTTTACAATGATGTTGTGCGTACCTTCTGCATGAACCCGTATGGTTATGTGGTAGCGGAAAACACGGATGGCATTATCACCGTTAATGGTCACAGCTTCCGCGACCCGAAGCTGCACAGCAAAAATACGAACTTTGCGCTTTTGGTAAGCAGCAAGTTCACTGAACCCTTCCATGAGCCTTTGCAATATGGCAAGCGCATTGCTTCTTTCTCCAACATGCTGGGCGGTGGCGTCTTAGTGCAGCGTTTCGGCGATTTGGTAAAGGGGCGCAGAACGAACGAAAAGCGTATGCTTAAAAGCTTCTGCAAGCCGACGCTTAGCGCAACGCCCGGCGATTTAAGCTTAGTCTTGCCTAAACGCCAATTAGATGATATTATTGAAATGATTTATGCTTTGGATAAGATTGCTCCGGGTATGGCGAACGCTGATACGCTGCTTTATGGTGTAGAAGTAAAATTCTACAGCGCACGCCTGGAACTGGACAGCAATTTGGAAACCAAAGTGCCGAATATGTTTGCCATCGGTGACGGTGCTGGTATTACCCGTGGCCTTTCGCAGGCCAGTGCCAGCGGTGTGTGGGCTGCGCGTGTCATTGGCAAGCGTGCCGGCGAAAAGAAATAAGGAGATGTTTGTTTAGATGAACTTTGAGTTTTTTGCTTTTTTAGTGTTCATGTCTTTTGTATCCTTTGCTGTTGCCTTCCTTGCTTATGGCATGGTAGTGCGTTTTATGGGCAAGGAGAGCTTTGCAGCGCGTTTAGGCCAGATTATTTTAGTACCTGCCTGCATCGTTATCTATGACTTCATCACGATTGCTTCCGGTGATCACCGTTACATCGTGGGCAGTGTGCCGCTGATTTTAATTGCTGCGATTGCGCTTTACTTCCGCTTTGTGAAAGGTGAAAGCTTTGCTGAGCCTGAACCTACTCCTTCGCAATTGGCGAACTTAGACAATGAACCGAAAAAGTTCAGCAAAAAATCTGCACGTATCCACGAAAGAAGAAAAAATCGCGGTCGTGCGTAAAATTAGCAGGAGTTTATAAAAAAAGCAAGAATATATAAGTAAGACCTGAAAACAAGTATAGTACAGCAGGGCGCAAGGCCAGGCTGAGGTTATATTATGGAGGTGCTTATTTATGTTTAAAAAAATTCTTGTTCCTGTAGATGGTAGTGAAGGCTCCTGGAGAGCGTTGAATACAGCTGTAGAACTTGGCAAGAAGTTTGGCAGCGAGCTTTTGGTAGTAAATGTTATCCAACCGTATAACAATGCTGCGCTTCTTGCAGTACCGCTGGATCATGCAACGGTAAGCCAGGGCAATAGTGAGCTGGAAAAAATTGGCGATAAAGTGCTGGAAATGGCTGAGGAAAGATTGGCAACCTATGAAGGTAAAACTGAATTTAGTCTGGAAGTAGGTCATCCTTCTGAGCGTATTATTGCTCTTGCTAAAAAATCTGAAGCAGATGCGATTGTTATCGGCAGCCGCGGACTTTCCGGTATTGCAGAGTTTTTCCTGGGCAGCGTAAGCTCCAAGGTTTCGCAATATGCTAATGTTCCTGTTTTAATTGTAAAATAACATAAAAAATTAGCACCAACTGTGAACGTGCAGTTGGTGCTTTTCTATGTCTAAATTTGCTTTTTTAAGATGTTGTTTAAGGCGTTGATAGCGCAGGTTACATCCTGCTGTGTATTGTTCCAGCCAAAGGAAAAACGCAGCGTGCCTGTAGGGTACGTGCCTAAAGCTTTATGCGCAGCTGGCGCGCAGTGCAGGCCCACGCGCGTAGTAATGCCGTAATCTTTTGCTAAGGTGTACGCGATGACGGCAAGATCATTTACAGGCGTAGTGATGCTGATAACGCTGGTGCGCCCTTCGGCGGAGTGCTTGCCGATGATTTGCAGGCGTTTACTTTTTTCCAGCGCGCAAAGATCAGCTAAAAATTTTTGCGTAAGCTGCATTTCCTTTTGGCGCAAGGTATCTAGGCCCTGCTTATATAGCCAGCGCAGTGC
>CAVKDE010000016.1:0-13352 GCA_963654835.1 Duodenibacillus sp.
ATTGTACCAACCGGCGGCCATACCAACGATGAACGCACGCTGCGCCACGCCTACGGTAGAAGCTGCGCCAACAGCAAGACCTGTAACATTAACGGCAACCAGCACCGTACCCAGCTTACGTCCTGCTAAAAGGAACGCAGTAGAACCACTGTCCGCCTTGTGTTTAACCCACAGGCTGATACCAAAGAGCAGTGCGATATACACTACTACAATCACTAATTGAATTGACATAAAAATACACTACCTTTCTTCCATGCTACACAGAGCATAAATGCTGCTGTAAGATAAAAAACCATACTACCATCCTACAACGCTCAAAAACTTGTATACTATTATACCAACATTTTGTCACAAATAAAAGCCATCCGGCAAAACTTTTTCTGCGGACGCGTTTACGCGAAAATTTGCGTAAATTTTTTTACAAAACGGCGCGAGAAAAAGGATTTTGCCTATTTTTGTCGAATTGTCTAATGTATGTTGTAACACATAGTTACGCACGTACAAATTTGGAGGTAAAAATATGTATAGCTACACAACAAAGGGAGTCTGCTCCCATAAAATAAATTTTGATATCGTAGACGGCAAGCTGCACAACGTCAGCTTTGAAGGCGGCTGCCCCGGTAATTTATTAGCCATCAGCAAATTAGTAGAAGGCAAAGACGCTAAAGAAATTGCTGCGCTTTTGGCAGGCAACGATTGCCGTGGTCGTGGCACGAGCTGCGCTGACCAATTATCTAAGGCTATTAATGAACACATTTAACTAACACACTTTACTAACATTTATAGACTAAGCTATTTTAACCTAAATAAAGGCTGGGGAGAAAGTATTAGATGCGAGCCGCGGAGGCGACGGCGTATACCTAATACTCCTAGCCGACGCGGTGAAGCAGATGATGCTTTATCGCCAGCCTAACGCGAAAGGAGGAACACTATGTATAAGATAGTAAAAAGCACCGACCAAGGCCTAGACGAATTAGAACTGGAAACTCTAGAAAAAGGCTATTGGCTCGACATAGTTGCTCCTTCTGTCGAAGAATTGCAGGAAATTTCCGCTGCGACTAAAATCCAGATGGATTTTTTGAGCGCAGCACTGGACGAAGAAGAAAAATCGCGTATTGAGGTAGAAGACGACCAGATTCTGATTTTGGTGGATATTCCTTTTCTGCGCAGCAATAAAGATTACGACACCCTGCCTCTTGGTATTATTGTAACAGAGATGGGTATTGCCACCATCTGCCTGGAACCGAACGCTGTTACGGCAGATTTCGGCACGCACAACAGCAAGCTGTTCAGCACGTTCAAAAAAACACGCTTTTTGTTCCAGATTCTTTATAAATCTGCTACATTGTATCTGAAATATATCCGCATCATCATCCGCCGCACGGATGAACTGGAAATTCACCTGCGCCAATCCATGGAAAACAATGAGCTGTTTAATCTTTTGGATTTGCAAAAATCTCTGACGTATTTTTCTACGTCCCTGCGCAGCAACTCCATCGTTTTAGAAAGGCTGCTGCGTCTGCGCAACGCTACTCAATCCCAGCACCTCGTAAAAGTTTATGAAGAAGACGAAGATTTGCTAGACGATGTTATCATTGAATACAAGCAGGCCGTTGAAATGGTTGAAATGTATAGCCACATTCTTAACAGCATGATGGAAGTTTTCGCCAGCATCATCAGCAACAACCTGAATCTGGTCATGAAATTTTTAGCTTCCGTCACGATTCTCCTCGCTATCCCGACGTTAATCAGCGGTTTGTGGGGCATGAACGTAGCTGTGCCTTTTGCTGATAGCCCTTACGGCTTTTTCTTCGTTGTTATCTTAGCAGCGATCGTAGCCATCGGCAGCGCGTTTTTGCTCTGGAAAAAGAGAATGTTTTAAGCGAGGTAACAGATGTCAAAAATCACTAAAGAAAAACTTCTCGCCGGTATCATCTTCGGCGATAACGAAAACAACGAATATATTTATCTTCCCGGCGGCGAAGTGGGTAGCGAAAACCCGCTCTGCGTTTTAGAACGCGGCGATTTTCGTGAAGATTTACCGCTTGCCGAGGCAGCGCAGATGGTAAACCGTCTGGCACTGCGTCCCTGTTCGCATCCGCTTTGGGGCAAGCGTTCTTACTAAAATTTCTCTAAAGGAGGAACTTTCCATGTACATCGAAAAGCTGCACAAAATCTGGCTCTGTCAAAATGACAAGGGCGGTATTTATATGTATCCGCAAATGGCAAACCGTCATGGTCTTATCGCCGGTGCAACAGGCACAGGTAAAACCGTTACGCTTAAAGTGCTCGCAGAAAGCTTTAGCGAAATGGGTGTGCCTGTTTTTCTTGCAGATATCAAAGGTGACGTTTCCGGTATGTGCCTGCCAGGCGAAGACAGCGAAGGCTTCCAAAAACGCCTGCATAACAAACTGGGACTAGAAACACGATGGAAGTTCCAAGGCTACCCCGTGCGCTTTTGGGATGTTTATGGCAAAGGCGGCCTGCCTGTGCGCACTACCATCTCCGAGATGGGACCAGAACTTTTAGCACGCCTTTTAGAGCTGAACGATACGCAGACAGGCGTTTTGAACATCGTTTTCCGCGTAGCAGATGACCAAGGATTATTACTTTTAGATTTTAAAGATTTGCGCAGCATGGTGCAATATGTAGGCGACAACGCTGCTGATTTTAAGACAAAATATGGCAACGTCACCGCGCAAAGTATTGGCGCTATCCAACGCGCGTTATTAAGATTGGAAGACCAGGGAGCGAACACTTTCTTTGGTGAGCCTGCGCTAGATATCAAAGATTGGTTTGCACAGGCCGAAGATGGCAGAGGCGTAATCAACCTGCTGCATGCTACCGAACTTTTCCAAAACCCGCTTTTGTATTCCACCTTCCTGCTGTGGATGCTTTCCGAGCTGTACGAACTGCTGCCGGAAGCAGGCGATTTGGCTAAGCCGAAGATGGTTTTCTTCTTTGATGAAGCACATTTAATTTTTAAAGATGCACCTGCATCACTTTTAGATAAAATTGAGCAGATTGTGCGCCTTATCCGCTCTAAAGGTGTGGGCATTTACTTTATCACGCAGCAGCCTAGCGATGTACCGGAAAAAGTTTTAGCACAGCTAGGCAATAAATTGCAGCACGCTCTGCGCGCCTATACGCCCAAGGAACGCAAAGCTTTGAAGGCCACAGCACAATCCTTCCGTGAGAATCCGGAAATTGATGCTGAAGCAGCACTCGGCGAACTTGGTACAGGTGAAGTGCTCGTTTCCCTCTTAGACAGCGAAGGCATCCCCACCATGGTGCAGCGTGCTTACGTAATGCCACCGCGCAGCTATCTTGGTGTTTGCAGCGAAGAAATGCGCAAGAAGCTGATTTGCGAATCACCACTCTACCAAAAATACGCAGAAACGATTGATAGAGAATCTGCCTACGAAATTTTAAACGCTAAAGCCATTGCAGCCCAAGAGGAAGCAGAAGCTGCCGCCAAAGCTAAAGAAGAAGCCAAAGCAGCAGAGCAGCAGGCCAAAGAGGACGCGAAGGCAGCGCAGGCTGCCGAACGTGAACGCAAGGCGGAAGAACGCCGCTTAGAAGCAGAGCGCAAAGCCGAGGAGCGCGAACGCCTTGCCGCAGAGCGCGCAGCACAGCGCACCAGCCGCCAGCAAAAAGGTGTTTTTGATAAAGTTATTGATAGCGCAATCAGCTCAGCTACGCGTTCCGTTGGCAGTAAGATTGGCACATCCATTGTGCGCGGTATTTTAGGCTCACTTTTTAAAGGTAAATAAGTGCTATAAAAAACAGGCCCGCAGCAAAAGCTGCGGGTTTTACTATTATTCAGCGTAAAAGACATTAATCTTCTATTTACAAAATAAAAAAGACCCATGTAAAATACATGAGCCTGTAAGTACAATTTGGTGCGGTCGGTGGGATTTGAACCCACACGGGATTTCTCCCACCACCCCCTCAAAGTGGCGTGTCTGCCGTTCCACCACGACCGCATATTTGGGATAAAGTTCGTAAATAAAAATGGTGCGGTAGAGAGGATTTGAACCTCCACGGGGTTGCCCCCACTAGCTCCTGAGGCTAGCGCGTCTGCCGTTCCGCCACTACCGCATTGCTTTATTAACTTCGTTGCTGTTTAAGCAACATAGATATAATAACATAACATCATGTATAAGTCAAGCTATCTGCGCATATTTTTTTGCAATTTTTCTTGCCTAACATAAAGAAAATGCCCAAAGCGAACTCCAGGCATTTTCGTTAGATCATTTTTTACGCATATATTTCGCCAAAGTGTTGAGCATCGCCGCAATATCAAACGGTTTTGCCATATGCTCGTTCATACCTGCATCTAAGCAGTGCAAAATATCTTCCGTAAAAGCGTTGGCGGTAACAGCGATGATAGGAATCGTCTGCGCCTCGGCGTGCGCAGAATTACGAATCGCAATAGTTGCGTCCACGCCATCTAGTACAGGCATCTGTACATCCATCAAAATAGCATCAAAGGTTTCCGGCGCAGATTCCGTAAACAGCTTCACGCATTCCGAACCATTGACAGCACGCACACATTCCATACCATGCATCGCTAAAATTTCTGCTTCAATTTCGTAGTTAAGCTTATTATCTTCGGCAATCAAGATTCTTCTGCCCTTAAAAAAGCTCTTATTGCGCAGGCGTTCTTCCTCTTGTTCGCGTCTGATAACTTCGTCCGTAATATAAGGCACCACAAGCGAAATGCGGAACGTTGTACCTAACCCTTTGGCACTTTCTACCTCAATTTTACCATGCATTAAATCCACAAGCTTTTTCACTACAGAAAGCCCCAGCCCACTGCCACGCACTTCGTTAATACGCGTATCCACAGCACGGGAAAATTCATCATACATCTGGTTCAGATATTTTTGTGACATACCAATGCCTGTATCTTCAATAACATTCACCAGACGCACTTTGCCAGGTTCGCAGGCAGGCTCCTCATATATCTCCCAAGTAACAAGGCCACCACTCATCGTATATTTAAAAGCATTAGAAAGTAATTTGTTGCAAATCTGCGTCAGGCGCATACTATCAACCGTCAGATGATTATAAATGATATCATGCTTGGTAAACTGAAACCTTACGCCCTTTTCCGCACGCAAATCACGAATGTTAGCTTCCAGGACGCTGTAAATTTCATCCACGCTCACACGCTTAGGACGAATAGAAAGCTTGCCTTTTTCAATCTGCGCCAAATCCAGCACATCGCTTACCAAAATCTGTAAAGTTTTGCCTGCCTGCTGAATTTTGTTCAGACATTCTGCAACCTTATCGGTATCATTAAAATTTCTCAAGGCAATATTGGTCAAACCGTTAATAGCGTTCATCGGCGTTCTTATATCATGCGACATACGCGAAAGAAAATCCGTCTTAGCTTCGTTCGCCTTGCGTGCTTCCTCTGCCGCAAGCTGTAGCTCATGTAAATTTTTCTCTAAATCCTGCTGCTTTTCTTCCAGCAGCTCCAGCATTCTGTTATTTCCATACACACTACCAAGGTGTCCGCCAATGGAAATCAAAAGATGTTTAAAAAGAGGAGCTTTATCCATACGCGGATTATCTAAACCAATAAAGCCAAAAAGATGGTTTTTATTATAAATAGGTACGACGAGGACAGAATCAACGTGCTGCGGTAATAGCAGTTTATACTCCTGCGGCATCAGTTCCCTGATATTTTCCAAACCGTTAATAGCGATAAAGCCGCCATTGAGCAGTTCATTATGCCAATAGCGCATATCTTTGGCAAATACGCACTGCAGATTATCAATCTGCGGCACAACGCCTTTGGCACACCACTCAAACAGATTCGTGTAATATGGTTCACTGCTAACGCGCAGTTCAAAAATATACGACCTGTCTGCACGAGTATATTCGCCTAAAATTTTTAAAAGGATGGGTATTTCTTTAGCCAGATTTTCTGCATTAGCTGCCCTGTCGATAGCATACATCTGCTCTAAAATCAGCTCGACATTGACCAGCTTTTCTTTGAGGACAAATTCTTCTTCATTACTCATATCCTAAAGCCACTCCCCTCTAAGCATCCAATATTCCTATGTCAATATAATATCACTTTCTTTAAATTTTTGCTATACATAATGTGATTTTTAAAAAAAAAAAAAACGGACAGGTATTTTTTATAACCTAAATGCCTGCAAAAATTTTATTGCATTTTCCATAATGAAGAACAAAAAAATTAGCTCAGAACAATAGTCTGAGCTAAGAAGATTTTTTCAATTTATCCTTGTACAGCAAAAAATATTTATCTCTGTCCTGCAAAACCTTTGTCACATATTCGCGCGTATCAGGATAAGGAATTGCTTTCGCATCATTAAAATCATACGTCCAATTATTTTCCTGCATCCACGCGCGCGTCTGCCCGCGTCCTGCGTTATAGGCAATCATGAGCAGCATTATGTTATGTTTAAACTCGTGATCAAGCTCGCCCACATACCAGCAGCCCATGCGGATATTGGTTTTCGTCTGGTATAAATCGCTGTCTTTATAATTTTCCAGACCCATCTGTTCGGCAATCCAGCGGCCTGTTTCCGGCATAATCTGCATCAGTCCCACTGCACCCACGCCTGATACTGCCTTGTGTTTAAAATTGCTTTCGTTTTTGATGATGGCAGCAACAAGAAAGGGATCGATATTATTTTTTTCGCTATAGGTGATGATATCCTGCTGATAATCCCACATATATACAAAGCGCATCTGCACAGCATCGCTGTTCCACACCTTCCAACCGGCGAAGAACACCGCAAGCAGCAAACAAAGCACCAGCAGCCACTTACGTGGCTGTTTTTTGCGCGCGCCTTTTACGGCGCGCTTTTGTCTACGCTTCGTCGCCACTTTCATCACCCAAAAGCCTTGCCAGCTCGCGATGCACTGCTGCCATCGTCGCCTCCTGTGTGCCGCTATTATCCAGCACCACATCAGCGTATTTTTTCTTTTCAGCTAAAGGCATCTGCGCTGCAATGCGCGCTTCCACCTCATCTGCCGTCATACCGCTGCGCAGCATGGCGCGCTCCACCTGCTGCTTACGCGTAACAGCTACCAGCCACACGCTGTCCACCAGCTTATGCCAGCCGCATTCAATTAAAAGCGGTACATCCAATACCACAGCTTTTTCCTCGCGTGCGCGGCAAGCTGCCATAAAATGCTTAGCCTTATCCCACACAATTTTGTGGATGATGGCTTCTATCGTATACAGAGCGTCCTTATCATGAAAAATGCGTTCTGCTACCTTCGCGCGGTGCAGTTCGCCTGCTTCCGTCAGGTATTCGCTGCCCAAAGCTGCAATAACCTGCTTTAGACCTTCGCTGCCTTTAGCTACCGCCAGCTTGGCCTCCGCATCCGCGTCAAAAATCGGCAGTCCTAGCTGGCGCAGCTCTGCTGAAACAGTGCTTTTACCAGAAGCGATACCGCCTGTTAAACCTATCGTTATCATTACAATTTATCTCCTATTTTTGGCAATGCTCGCAGTAAACACTACCGCGACCGCCAACTTTAATCTGCACCAGCGTGCGTCCGCACTTTTTACAAGGCTTGCCTGCGCGGCTGTAAACTAAAAGATGGTTCTGGTTATCACCCTTGTTGCCCTCGCCATCCTTGTAATCACGGAAGGTAGTGCCATGATTTTTAATTCCCTGCGCGATAACAGCGTTAATCGCTTCGCACAAGCGCACAAGCTCCTCCTGCGACAGCGTATTAGCTGTGCGCGTAGGCAAAATGCCGCTGAGAGCAAGGCACTCATCAGCATAAATATTGCCCAGGCCTGCAATTACGTGCTGGTCTAAAATGAAAGTTTTAATCGCCTTACGGCTTTTTTGCGCCAAAGGTGCAAGATACGCTACGTTAAAGCCTGCGCTGAGTGGCTCAGGTCCCAACGTTTCATAGCCTTCAATATAAGTATCATGGTTTGTTACTAAATACAGCGTACCAAAAGTACGGATATCAGTAAACCACATCGTCACGCCATCCGTCAGCTCAAACTTAATCTTGGCGTAAGCTGGTGCAGGCGCGCTCGCACTTTGCGCGATCAGCGCACCAGTCATGCGCAAATGCACAATAAGCTCTTGCTCCGGCGCAATTTCCAAAACTAAATATTTACCACGCCTGCCCACATGGCGAATTGTCTTGCCCACAAGCCCTTGCACGAACTCTTTAGGACTTGGATATTTTATCAAACGGTCAAGCATAACCTCCACCGCAAGAATCTTTTTACCTTCAATATGCGGCGCAAGCGTCTTACGCACCTGCTCCACCTCCGGCATTTCCGGCATATAGTCTTCCTTCTTTCTCTATTTCGTTTCTGCCCAGTTACGTCCGAAGTTTACATCCGCAAGCAGCGGAATCTCCAGCTGCGCCGCACTCTCCATCGTGGTACGCACCAAATCTGCCACGCGCTCCTTCTCCTCCTCTGTAACCTCTAACACCAGCTCATCGTGTACCTGCAGCAAAATGCGGCTCTTATAGCCACCAGCCTCCAGCGCACGCTCCACAGCAATCATCGCCTGCTTCATAATATCTGCTGCTGTACCTTGAATCGGCGTATTTATCGCCGTGCGCTCCGCAAAGCTACGCAGGTTAAAATTACTGTGCCGGATATCAGGCAAATAGCGTCTGCGACCCATGAGCGTAGTCACATAACCCTGCTCACGCGCCTTTGCCACAATATCTTCCATGTATTTTTTTACGCCTGTATAACGCGCAAAATAACTTTCAATATAACCTGCTGCCTCCGCGCGACCTACGCCAAGCTGCTTGGCCAGGCCAAAATCGCTGATGCCATAGACAATGCCAAAATTAACGGCCTTAGCACGGCTGCGCATCTTTTGCGTTACCTCGTCCAAAGGCACACCAAAAACTTCTGCAGCGGTGCGGGCGTGAATATCCTGACCGTGACGGAAAGCATCCAAAAGCAGCTCATCGCGGGCAATGCACGCTAAAATGCGCAACTCTACCTGTGAATAATCGCAGCTCATAAGATAATCAAAGCCATCGCCAGGCACAAAAATGCGGCGAATCTGTTTGCCTTCTTCCGTGCGGGTCGGGATATTTTGCAAATTCGGATCCGTACTGGAAAGGCGGCCTGTTACCGTCACCATCTGCTGGAAATGCGTATGGATACGGTTTGTCTTGCTGTTGACCAAAGGCTTTAAGCCATCTAAATAAGTGCTTTGCAGCTTCGCCAGCTTGCGGTGCTCCAAAATTGTACCAATCAAAGGATGCTTGCCTTCCAAGGCTTCCAACACCTTCGCATCTGTAGAATAACCCGTTTTCGTCTTTTTGATTACAGGCAGCTGTAAATGTTCAAACAGCACTACGCCCAGCTGCTTCGGCGATTTCAAGTTAAACTCTTCGCCTGCCTGCTCCATCGCCTGCTTTTCCAGCTGCGCAATGCGGAAAGTCATATCCTCGCTAAGCTGCGCTAAAAGCTCCATATCCGGCGTAATGCCGTTATATTCCATCTGCGCCAGCACAGGTGCCAGCGGCAGCTCTAATTCTTCATACAGCTTGCACTGCTCACGCTGCGCCAGCTGCTCTCGCAGCTGCACTGCTAAAAGCGCAATGTTCTCACAATCTGTAGGCAGCGTTGACATTAAATAACGCTTTGCCAAATCACTCAGCGCGTAGGAGGAGTGCCCAGGATCAACAAGGTAAGCAGCTAATGCCACATCATCTATAATCCCTTCGGCCTTCACCTTGCGGCACAAGCAGCATTTATAAATTTCCTTGCTATCTGCCGTCTGCTTTTGGCATTTGCCATCAGCCAGCCAGGCATCAAAATCTGCCCAGCAGCTGCTAAAGCTGTCTAAAATATAAACTTTGCCCTCTAGAAGAATTTCCGCTCTGCTAAAATACAGCTCCGGCAAAGTTCCGCTCACGCTTACCGCCACAGGCACCGGCGCAGCGTTAGCTTTAAGCGCAGCAAAAAGAGATGCTGCCTGCGCAGGCAAATTAACGTGCTCTACAGGTGCACTCTCCTGTTCCACCACTTCGCCGAATAAATCAAAAGAATTTTGTTCGCCGCCCAAAACAACTTCAAAGCGTTCATACATATTGCGGAATTCCAAATCCTGTAAGAGCGTGCGCGCTTCTTCCTTCAGCGGTGCCAAAGCGTAATGCGCTACCTCCGTATCTACAGGTGCATCCACGCAAATCGTTGCTAATTGCTTCGATAGCAGGGCAGATTCTTTATTCTCTACCAGCTTCGCCTTGAGTGATTTACCGGAAACCTTGTCGACGTTTTCTAAAACCGTTTCCACATCGCCATATTCTTTAATCAGCTTAAGTGCCGTTTTAGGTCCCACACCAGGCACACCGGGGATGTTATCTGATGTATCTCCCATCAGGCCTTTTAATTCTATCAGCTGTTTAGGCACTAAGCCTTCATAATTGGCCGCAAATTCTGCTTCATCAAAAATCTGGATATCGCTGATGCCACGCTTAGTGTAATACACCTTCGTGCGTTTATCTACTAGCTGTAGCTCGTCGCGATCGCCGGTTACGATTATTACTTCCACATCTTCCGGTGCGTGCTTGGCAAAAGTGCCGATGATATCATCCGCTTCATAATTATCCAATTCCAGCGTAGGAATGCCCATCACAGCTAAAACTTTCATCGCTAGCGGGAACTGCTCGGAAAGTTCGCTCGGCGTAGGCTTACGCTGTCCTTTATACGCCGCATACATCTCCGTGCGGAAAGTTTTGCGCGATTTATCAAAGGCTACTGCCATATATTTAGGCTGCAAATCGCCCAACAGTTTCAGCAGCATATTGCATAAGCCATACACTGCGCCAGTGTGCAGGCCCTGCTTCGTCATCAGCGGGGGCAGCGCAAAAAACGCGCGGTGAATCAGGCTGCTGCCATCTATTACTAAAAATTTATCTGCCATAAGTTCTCCTTCTTTGCGTTACACGCGCAAGTTTGCATTATATAGTTATTATAACATAGCAACGCAAGAAATTATGTAACGATTTTGCAAGAAAAAAGCAGAGCACGCGGCTCTGCTAAAAAAACTAAAATTTTTACGCAGGTACAAATTCCAGCTTCAGCTTCATGCCTAAGCCTTCAGCTAAACGCTGCAAAGTTTTGATAGAAGGATTAGCATTGCCATTTTCCATTCTGCTGATATCTGCCTGAGCAATGCCAGTAAGTTCTGAAAGCTGCTTTTGGGAAAGTTGTTTCTTCTTTCTAGCTTCGTAAATTGCTTCTACAATTGCGAATTCAGGCTCCAGCCTATCCCACTCTGCTTTAAATTCCGGATCTTTCATTTGTTCAGCTAAATAATCATCAAAAGTTCTTTCCTTCATTGCTCTACCTCCATATCCCTTAAATACATTTCTCTATAAATCTTTGCCAGCTCAATTTCTCTTGGTGGAGTTTTGGGCGTCTTTTTTATAAATCCATGCGTCAATACAATTTTACGACCAACGTAAAAGAAATACAAAACTCTACTAATATCATTTCCTTGCTGTGCGCGTAATTCATAGATTCCATCACGCAGATGTTTTGAATACGGCTCTCGCACTATATTGCCATATGCTTGCAGTAAATTTATTTCTTTTGCCAGCTTGATGCGCATTTTATTATCAATAGAATCAAGAAATTCTTCTACAGGACAAGTACCATCTTTTTTTCTGAAAAAAACTGTTTTAAATTGTTTCACGGCTTTACACCTCTTTCATAAAATTTTATATCAAGAGGCTACTTTAAGTATATGTGTTTTATCCCATATTGTCAAGCAGCTTCTCAGATAACAAAAAACGACAGAGCATACTAACTTACTACATTAGTACGACTCTGTCGTTAACTACAACTAGCTATATTTTATTTTTTCTCAGCTGTTTCTTCCTTCTTCTGCGGCAGCATTACGCTGAAATCATTTAAGAGCGGTTTTTCACCTTCAAGCTTAAAAAGATATACAAAGCGTGCAGCAGGAACTTTTTCTGCTGCAACCTGATAGAGCAGCACATCTGCATCTTTATGTTTTTCCACAACAATCAATTGGTTCGTATTCAGCTTGCCAAAATCCTTCGTTAAAGTGCTTTGGAAATTAGTATAAGCTTTTTCATCCCAATTTTTTTGCATTTCCGGTGTCATAACCGCAGCAGCAACTTTATAATTTCCGCCATTTAAGAATTTAGCAACCAACGCTTCTTCTGCATCCAGCACTTTGCCGTTAGAAGCACTGCAAACTGCGCTGAACGCCAGCATCATAACCATAGTAATTAACATCAATATCTTTTTCATGGAATAATCCTCCTCAATTTCTTGATATATGTATCATTATAGACTCTTGAGTCAGCAAGCGCAAGCGCAAACGTAAAACTTTACAAATTTGCTACGGACATAAAGAAAGGACTGCCGCATTAATGGCAATAATGCGACAGCCCAAATAGAGCTTATTTTTGTAAACCTTTAACAATGCGATCCATAGCCTCGATGGTATTTTCGTGGCTGCCAAAAGCAGTCAGGCGGAAATAGCCTTCGCCCATCGTACCAAAGCCTGCGCCCGGAGTGCCGACAACTTGCAGCTTCTCCAGCAAGAAATCAAAGAACTCCCAAGAAGTCATACCATTCGGGCATTGCAGCCAGATATACGGAGAGTGAACACCGCCATAATATTTGATGCCAACTTTATCAAAGCCAGCCATCATAATGCGTGCGTTCTCCTGGTAATACGCAATATTAGCGCGGCATTGTTTAACGCCTTCTTCGCTGAACACTGCTTCTGCACCACGTTGGATGATATAAGGAACGCCGTTGAACTTGGTAGTCTGGCGACGCAGCCACATCTTGTTCAGTTCCATCTCCTTGCCGCCTTCGGTTTTGCGTACCAATGCGTGCGGCACAACGGTGTAACCGCAGCGGGTACCGGTAAAGCCAGCAGTTTTAGACAAAGAGCAAAGCTCAATGGCGCATTTTTTAGCATCTTCAATAACAAAAATGCTGCGCGGAATTGCAGGATCAGTTACAAAAGCTTCATAAGCAGCGTCATACAGAATAACTGCATCATTTTTCAGTGCATAAGCAACCCATTTTTCCAGCTGTTCTTTCGTATAAGCTGCGCCGGTCGGGTTGTTCGGCGAGCACAGATAAATTACGTCAGCTTTTACGTTATCGTCAGGCATCGGCAGAAAATCATTTTCCGGTTTGCCTTCCATGTAAATAATGTTGCGGCCGCACATTACATTGGTATCCAGATATACAGGATATACCGGATCCGGAATAAGAATCGTATTAGCATTACTGAAAATATCAGTAATATTACCGCAATCGCTCTTAGCACCATCGCTGATGAAAATTTCATCGCTCGCTAAAGTAA
>CAVKDE010000017.1:0-12699 GCA_963654835.1 Duodenibacillus sp.
ACTTGCACACATGCCTAGTACCATTATCATCGCCGCAGCTGCCGTATAACTTTTCTTCATGTTACTCATACACTTCTTTCTTATAAATTCTCTTATATACTCATGTTTTCATTTTTACATTAAAACTATCTTTTTTTCATCGCACCACCCTTTTTCTTGTATCTATTATGAGAGTGTTGTAAAAATAAATATATCCATAAAAATATCTAACCTTGCTATCCTTGTTCCGCTGGTTAAATATTAATATGCAGACCTTATGTTAAGCACAATCAAGATTCTCTCATGATATAATCATCTTATTAGTTTTTTATATATTTCCATCCGTATTTTTTATTTGAGTTAAGGTTAAATTAAGAATGTATGTTGTTAATAATTTTAGCACGTTGTCCCCCCCAGTCAAGCGAAAGTCCATTGAGGACTTTCTTGCTTGGGTCGCTCCGCGACCGTCGTTTTTCGCTATACTTCTAACTAACGCCAGCACCGCCTGCAGACAAAGTACTGATAAAAGAAAAAAACTCCCACAGCGAATTGGCTTTATAAACAATCCACTTTAGGAGTTTTAATTTACTTTATGCTATTTTTATTCTGCCATTACTTCTACTTTCTTTCCACTAAAGGCAACACCATACTTATAAATTATATCTACCCCATGCATTTGCATATCTACAGCATAATTTTTCTCATTAATCTGCTGCAAAGCTACATCAGCCAACTTTTTTAATTCATCCAGTTCACTATTTTTGCTTGCTTTCAGCTCAATTAAAATGCCAGGCACATTTTTTCGTTTCGGCAAAAGCTGAATATCATATCTGCCATTGCCAGATTCACGATTGGATGTTACATAAACATCACTTAACAAAGCACATAAGCCTAACACAAACCCATGGTAAAAATTCTCACCTGCAGTGTCAAAACTACTTACACTCTGCAAAAGCAAAGCTTGCAACAATTGCCTAAATTTTTCTCCATTACCAGAATATAAAGCTTCCTGAATAGCTATTGTCGTCTGTAAAGGTAAAATGCTCTCCAATTTCTGTAAAATTTCTTTTTTATAAACATAGGTAATTTCTTTATTTGGCAAAGATACTTCACACATAAAATCACCAGTAATAGCAGGTTCTATTTTGAGTACTTTTAAATAACCTGCTACTAATAAGAAGCTATAAATAGACGAAGGATTAGTTTTTATCTGCGGATAAATAACTCCTGTATCAATATAGCTAATAAATGATTTTCCATTAACAAGCGAAGTAAGTTTGGTATAGATTTCATCATCTGCTATACTGATAATCTCACCTATAATATCATTGCTGCCTGTTGACTGCCAAAATGCCCTCGCTTCGCAATCATTACTAAAATAATTTATTACAGACCATGGATTAAAAATTTCTGTTCTACCAAAACGATAACCGTCATACCAATCACAAATTTCCTTATACTTATCTAAAGCACCATAATATACCGCCATCTGCTTTACTTCCTCAACAGTAAAGCCAAAATATGCACTATACTTATTATCTAAAACAGAATTTATAGTTAAGTTGTTCAAACCACTAAAAATACTTTCCTTCGCCACGCGCAAAATTCCAGTTAAAAAACCATAAGACAAGTGCTTATTATCCTTCAACCCACCAGAAAACAAATTACGCATAAATAAAATCACATCATCATAAAAGCCTTGCTTATACCCCTGTTGAATAGGAACATCATATTCATCAATAATTATAATAGGAGCAATCCCATAATGCTTATGCAATGCTATTGATAAATCAGCCAGTGCATTACTTAATTCCGTTTCATTAGCATTTCCCTCTAACAAGCGCAAAAAATTTCTTTTATCTAGTTCATCACAGGCAGAGCTTGTTTTCAATTCAATATGCCTATATGCTTCACGCGTAATCAGCTCACGGATACTGGCAAAAGTTTCTGCCCAAGTATTGAATTTCACATCTTTAAAAGTGAGAAAAATGACAGGGTACTTACCTTGAAATCTGCGATAATATTCACCACACTGCCAAATTTTTTTATTTTTAAAATATATGGATGTGTCCTCTTCTGTTTTTTCAAAAAAAGTACGCACCATATCCATTGTTAAAGTTTTACCGAAACGTCGCGGACGCGTAAATAGAGAAACTAGCGGACGCTCATCAAGAAAATCTTTGAGCAGCAAAGTTTTATCGACATAGTAGTAAGCAGTAGATGCCAAGCGATAATCAGCGACACCGATAGGTAGCGGTAACTGCGATGGATTATCACTTTTTTTATACAAAGACGTTTTCACTCGTCTATCTATCGGTTTCACCGCATCGCTAGGTATTAACCAGACACGACCTTGCTTTTTAGAACCAGCAATTGCCCCTTCCTTACAAAGCTTTGTTACTCTACGTTCTGTAAGCTGCCAAAGCTTTGCTGCATCCCTGACTCGCATAAAATCACTCATTTCTACGCCCCCTTACTTTATTTCTGTCTTTATTATAGCCAATTTACGGAACAATATCAACAAGATTCATCGGAATTATTCCGATAAAATGCAGAACTATATTTTACATACGAACGAATTATTCTACAATATTCAATTAAAAACTCCTAAAGCTAATTACTTTCATAAAGCAATTTACTTTAGGAGTTTTTTTCATGCGTATTTCTTGACTCTAATTATTTGATGCCAACTACATCAAAGCCAGTATCTTCTACAGCTGCTTTTAAAGCTGCATCATCTGCGTTGCCCTCAACAACAGCGTTATTTTTTTCTAAAGATACAGTAACACCAGTTACCCCAGCTACAGCAGCAAGTGCTTCTTTAACTGCGCCAACACAATGTTGGCAGTGCATACCTTCAATAGCAATAGTTTTAGTCATGATAAATTTCTCCTTTATGTGATATTTTATAAATTAGCTGCGTAAACCTAAAATGGTTAGCGCAGCAGGCTAACAAACTTTTACAGCTTTACAAAACGCAGGCGCAGAGCGTTCGTAACCACGGAAACGCTGCTGCAGCTCATAGCCGCTGCCGCAATCAGCGGATTCAAAAGCCAGCCAAAGGCTGCATAAAACACACCTGCAGCAAAAGGAATGCCAATAGCGTTATAAATAAACGCCCAGAACAAGTTCTCCTTGATATTCGTCATTACACTGCGGCTAAGGCGCAGTGCCTTCGCCACATCCAGCAAATCGCTTTTAATCAGCACCATATCCGCAGCTTCAATGGCTACGTCTGTACCAGCTCCTATCGCCATACCTACATCAGCGCGTGCCAACGCAGGCGCATCGTTAATACCATCACCTACCATAGCAACCTTGTGCCCTTGCTGTTGCAGCTGGCGAACTACCTGCTCTTTATCCTGCGGCAGCACCTGCGCCACCACTTCATCCACGCCCACCTGCGCGCGGATAGCTTCCGCCGTAGCCTTATTATCACCAGTTACCATCAGCACACGGATGCCCATAGCTTTAAGCTGGTTAATCGCTTCCTTGCTCGTAGGCTTCACCGTATCTGCCACAGCAATGCAGCCTACAAACTCTTTGCCGCGCACAAAATACAGCGGCGTTTTCCCCTGCGCTGCTAAAGCATCATGCTGCGCCATAATGCCAGCAGAATCAATATTTAACGCCTGTAATAATTTTAAATTACCTGCGCCACAGCGCACACCCTCAAGTTCTGCTGTCAGGCCCTGTCCTGCGTGCTGCTCATAACTTGTAGCAGCAGTTAAGGCAAGCTTTGCCTCCTGCGCAGCACTAATAATAGCTTGGGCTAAAGGATGCTCCGAAAGCTGCTCTAAGCTGGCGGCAAAAGCTAACAGCTCCTCTTTGCTGCCCCTAGCAGGAAGAATATCCGTCACTACAGGCTTGCCTTCTGTCACCGTGCCGGTTTTATCTAAAATAACAGTATCCACCTTATGCGCTGTTTCTAGTGCCGTTGCCGATTTAATCAAAATGCCGCTTTTTGCCCCGCGCCCTGTACCAACCATAATCGCTGTAGGCGTTGCCAGGCCCAAAGCACAAGGACAAGAAATAACAAGGACAGAAATCGCTATCGTAATAGCAAAATGCCAGCTTGCGCCGATAGCCAGCCACACTGCTCCTGCAAGGACAGCGATGCTGATAACAGCAGGCACAAAATAGCCGCTCACCTTATCAGCTAACTTGGCAATAGGTGCTTTAGAAGAGGTTGCCTCATCCACCAGCGCAATAATTTTGGCCAGCGTGGTATTAGCTCCTACAGCGGTGGCTTCCATCTTAAAATAACCGCTCTGGTTTATCGTGCCACCTGTCACCTTCTCGCCTACAGTTTTATCCACGGGCAGGCTTTCACCTGTAATAGCACTTTCATCCAGCGCACCGCTGCCTTCGATAATTTTACCGTCAACAGGCACGCTCGCGCCACTTTTAACGATAAGCACATCGCCTGCCACTACATCTTCCACAGGAATTTCCCCCTGCACGCCATGGCGTTCCACTAGTGCAGTTTTTGGCGTAAGGTTCATCAGTGCTTTAATAGCATCCGAGGTATGGCTTTTAGCACGTGCTTCCATAAATTTGCCCACAGTAACAAGTGCCAGGATAACTGCGCTAGCTTCAAAGTAAAGTGCATCAGCAAAGCCGGGCAGCAAATCTAATTGATTGTGACCAAAAGCATAGGCCATGCCAAAAACAGCATAAAGGCCATAGATAAAGCTGGCGCCGCTGCCAATGCAGATAAGTGAATCCATATTCGGCGCACCGCTCAGCAGATTACGCGCACCATGAATAAAATATTTTCGATCAATGAAAAGCACAGGAATGCACCACAGCATTTGCAAAAGCGCATTAATCAGCTCGTTCTCCTGACCTAAAATAAAGCTTGGCAAAGGCCAGCCCCACATACGCCCCATGTGCTGATAAAAAACAAGTCCGGCAAAAATCAGCGAACCTATAAGACGCTCGCGCATTTCTTCCATTTCCTGCGTTGCTGCATCTTGCGGACGCGCAGCGGAGGCCGCAGGCTGCGCTCCCTGTGCGTGTACGCTCGCACCAAAGCCCAGCTTTTCAATGCGGGCAATAATCGTTGCCTCATCTAACACCGCTTCATCAAAAGTGATGTGCGCGTTATTCGTCAATAAATTAACACTGATATTTTCCACACCCTGCATCCTGCTCACAACTTTTTCAATACGCGAAGAGCAGGCACTGCAGCTCATACCAGTAATATCAAACAGTTCCTTTTTCATTTTGACTCCTTTCGTGAAGTATCTATTTGACGGGAAAATTTTTGTCTGCTATTATTATAGCAAACACTACCCTTATTTCAAGAATGCACTATTTTGTTATATAGTACCCAAAAAGATACTGTAAGAAAGGATTCTCTATGAAAAATACACTCAACAGTAATTGCCCCGTCGCTGCCACGCTGCAGCTTATCGGCGGCAAATATAAAGCCTTGCTGCTTTGGCATTTATCAGGAAAAATTTTGCGTTTTAACGAGCTTCGCCGCCTCGTGCCCGAGGCAACGCCAAAAATGCTCACGCAGCAGCTGCGTGAGCTGGAAAACGACGGTCTCATCACGCGCACAGTTTATCCCGTTGTCCCGCCCAAGGTAGAATACGCCCTCACTGAACGCGGGGCGAGCCTGTTTCCAATTTTACAAGCTATGTACGCCTGGGGAAGCAAGCTTTTGGAGGGAGAAGGCGTGTGCCCTGAATGTTCCATGAAAATGGCGGAAGCAGGCGAATGTCACTGCCACGAAATAAAAGAAGCCTGAAAAAGAAAAAGCCCGCCACAAAAGGACGGGTAAAATTTTCAGGAAAAAATTTCTGCAATAGCAGGTGGCAGCATATCCATAGCAGCTGCAAACATAAATAAAGCCACAATCGTTACAGCTACAAATGCAGCTGCATGAGGATAATCCTTCTTGCGCACAGAAGTATAGATAGCACGCAGAGATAAAATTAATATCAAGCCCCAAATATAAGGACCAGACACTTCATGGAAAAATTTTTCAAACATGACAGCACTCCTCCGAAAAAATTTATGGCTGCCAACTTTCAGCCATACGCATATATAAATAATAAAAAACACCCGCTGTAATAGCAGGTGTTATCTTTGGAATGGTGCCTCAGCACAGAATCGAACTGTGGACACAAGGATTTTCAGTCCTTTGCTCTACCAACTGAGCTACCGAGGCATAATGGCGACCCGGATGGGACTCGAACCCACGACCTCCGCCGTGACAGGGCGGCATTCTAACCAACTGAACCACCGGGCCATTAACATATTGTATTGAGGCAAAATGGGCAAAAAAAATGGTGGGCGCTAACGGGATCGAACCGCTGACATTCTGCTTGTAAGGCAGACGCTCTCCCAGCTGAGCTAAGCGCCCGTAACTTTGGTGACCGGTGGGGGAATCGAACCCCCGATACCGCCGTGAAAGGGCGGTGTCTTAACCGCTTGACCAACCGGCCAATAATGGTGACCCATGTAGGCCTCGAACCTACGACACCCTGATTAAGAGTCAGGTGCTCTACCAACTGAGCTAATGGGCCGTGGTCACGTTACTTAGATATAATAACAGATACGACAATATATGTCAAGCATTTTTTCGTGAAAAAGTTTATTTTCCCTTCAAGCTACAAAAATATTTGACTATAATGAGGGAAAAGCATACAATAAATATATAGTGCTTTCTCAATATTTTATTACGGAGGATAGATTTATGGATTACGATATTGCCGTTATCGGCGGTGGCCCTGCAGGCGTTTCTGCCGCAATCACAGCTTCTAGCAAGGGCCGCAAAGTAGTGCTGTTTGAAGCACATGGCTTCAGCCCCCGTTTGCGCAGCGTAGCGCAGATTACCGATTATATGGGTATTCCTGATATTTCCGGTAGTAAATTAATGGATATTTTCGTCAAACATCTGAGAAAAACTGATGTTGACATTGTTGAAGAAAAAATTATTTCCTTACGCGAAGTTGGCGAAGGCTTCGTTTTAGGTACACCGCACGGTGAATACACTGCTGATTCCGTTGTACTAGCAACAGGCATCTCCCGTTCGACGCTCTTTCCTGGTGAGAAAGAATTTTTAGGGCGCGGCGTGAGCTACTGCGCTATTGTTGATGCTGCTAAATATAAAGGCAAAGCTGTGGCGGCTATTGCTACTGTGCCTGATGCTTTAGAAGAAGTAGAATATCTTGCAGACCAGTGCGAGCAGGTTTTCTTCTTCCCCCTGTACAGCGGTTTCATCCCGCCTAAGAAGAAAAATATTACCGTTATCTTAGATAAGCCCACGGAAATCACCGGTACAGATAAAGTTACAGGTGTGCGTGCAGGCGAAGATTTTTACAGCGTTAAAGCTGCCTTCGTTTTCCGTGCCAGCGATCCGCTCAACAGCTTTTTACCCGGTCTGGAAATCCGCGGCCGCAGTATTTATGTTGATGACCAGGCAGAAACAAATATTGAAGGTGTTTTTGCCGGTGGCGATTGCACAGGCCAGCCCTGGCAGGTAAACCGCGCCGCAGGACAAGGACAGAAAGCTGCTTTAAGTGCTATCCGTTACCTTGGTCGCCGTGATGAAGGCATTGGCTACTAATATATTGCACTTAATGCTTTTTTCCGCGAGAAATTTGTGCTAAAATATAATTTATGATAATTTTGATTTGGAGGCATAATCATGTTAGATTTAAAATTCGTCCGTGAAAACCCTAAGCTGGTTGAAGAGGCTGTAAAAAACCGTAATGGCAGCCTTGATTTAACCGAGTTTTTAGAGCTGGATAAAAAACGCCGTGAAATTACCCAACAGGTAGAAGCACTGAAAAAGGAGCGCAACACCGCTTCCCAAGAAATTGGCAAGCTGAAAAAAGCTGGTCAGGATGCAACTGAGCAAATGGCTGCTGTTCGTGCTTTAGGCGATAAAATTTCTGCTGATGACAAAGAACTGAAAGAGATTGAAGAAAAGGTTAAACAAATCCTGCTCACCATCCCTAACATTCCTGCTGAAGATGTTCCCGTAGGCAAGGATGACACCTGCAACCCTGTTATCCGCACCTGGGGCGAACCCACTAAATTTGATTTTGAACCTAAAGCTCACTGGGATATCGGCGAAGGCTTAGATATTCTTGATTTTGAGCGCGGTGTAAAAGTCAGCGGCGCACGCTACGTATTCTACCGTGGCATGGGTTCCCGCTTAGAGCGTGCTGTTATTAACTTCTTCCTTGATGTACACACCAAAAAACACGGTTACACCGAATTTTTCCCGCCGTTCATTGTTAATGGCGCATCCATGCAAGGTACCGGCCAACTGCCGAAATTTGCTGAGGATATGTACAAGCTGGAAAATGGCGATATGTACCTCATCCCGACAGCGGAAGTTCCTGTAACCAACTACCATCGCGATGACATTTTAACTGCTGACGAACTGCCGCTGAAATATACCGCTTACAGTGCCTGCTTCCGTGCAGAAGCTGGTGCAGCAGGCCGTGATACCCGTGGCCTTATCCGTATGCACCAATTCAACAAAGTTGAACTGGTTAAATTCACTAAACCGGAAGAATCCTGGGCAGAACTGGATAAACTGACTGCTGATGCAGAAGAAGTACTGCAGCTTTTGGGCCTGCCTTATCATGTTGTACGCCTGTGCACCGGCGATTTGGGCTTTAGCTCTGCAACCACTTATGATCTGGAAGTTTGGCTGCCGGCGGCAAACTGCTACCGTGAAATTTCTTCCTGCTCCAACTTCCTTGATTTCCAGGCACGCCGTGCTAACATCCGTTTCCGTCGTGATGCAAAATCCAAACCGGAATTTGTGCACACCCTTAATGGCAGCGGCGTAGCTGTTGGCCGTACTGTTGCAGCTATTTTGGAAAACTACCAACAGGCCGATGGTAGCGTAGTTATCCCTGAAGCTTTGCGTCCATACATGGGCTGCGACGTTATAGAAAAACCTTCTAAGTAACTAATCGCCTATAAAGCATCATCTGCTTCACAATACCTCCTAGACGTACAGGTATGTACGCCGTCGTCGGCATTGCTCGCATCTAATACTTTCTAGTCGATTTGACGCATGACACACCGAAGTGTTTAACCTCACTTCGGTGTTTTTATTTTTGTTTTCCTATTGTACTTTCAGCTCAATGTGATACAATGAACAAGAAATATTTTATGAAAGAGGAGAGTGTTATGAGAAGCAAAAAACATTTCCAAATCAGCCAACAGGCAGTAGAAAAACTAGCAGCGCGTTTCGGTTCGCCGCTCCTCGTCCTTTCTTTGGACGAAGTAAAAAAGAATTATAAACTCCTAAGAAAATATCTTCCGCGCGTCAAGGTGCATTACGCCATTAAGGCGAACCCGCACCCGGAAATTTTGCGTGTTATGGCAGATTTAGGCTCTTCGTTTGATGTTGCCAGCGACGGTGAAATCCGCACGCTGCACGATTTAGGTGTAGACGGTGCAAGAATGATTTATGCCAATCCTGTCAAAACCACCGTCGGCCTGGAAGCCTGTCGCAGCTGTAATGTGCGTAAAATGACCTTTGACAGTGCAAGTGAAATAGATAAAATAAAAAAAGAATGCCCGAACGCTATTGTGCTTTTGCGTCTGCGCATCGATAATTCCTCCGCACATGTAGATTTAAATAAAAAATTTGGTGCAGCTCGCGAAAACGCATTGGAGCTGATGCAAAAAGCCAAAGAAGCAGGCCTTGACATGGCTGGCATTGCCTTTCACGTCGGCAGCCAGACAGTGAGCAGCGACCCTTATCTTTACGCGCTTGATATCGCCCGCGAGCTGTTTGAAGAAGCAACGGCAGCAGGGCTTGCACTGCGCGTACTAGATAT
Source organism: Duodenibacillus sp. (assembly GCA_963654835.1). Classification (GTDB taxonomy): domain Bacteria; phylum Bacillota; class Negativicutes; order Acidaminococcales; family Acidaminococcaceae; genus Phascolarctobacterium_A. The sequence goes on from CAVKDE010000017.1 coordinate 9,804, forward strand.
CGGCGGCGGTTTCCCCATCCCTGAGCCTAAAGTTAAATTCAATCTTCCTGAAATGCTCAAGCAGATTAACGCCCGTCTGAACGAAGATTTCGCCGAAACAGAAATCTGGGCAGAACCTGGCCGCTATATCTGCGGTACAGCAGTGAACCTCATCACCAGCGTTATTGGCGTTACAGAACGCGGCGGACAGCCATGGTACTTCCTTGATGAAGGCTTGTACGGTACTTTCTCCGGCGTACTTTTTGACCAATGGGATTTCAAACTCATCAGCTTCAAAGAAGACGGTGAAAAAATTGCTGCTACCTTCGCCGGTCCCAGCTGCGATTCTTTAGACATCATGTTCCGCGGACGTATGACTGCCCCTCTAAGCTTAGGCGATTTACTGCTCGTCCCCAGCTGCGGTGCGTATACTTCTGCCAGTGCGACGACCTTCAACGGCTTTAACAAAGCCAAATTTGTCATCTGGGAACGCGTCAAAGCGGAAGTTAGTGATACGCTGTAATTTTTCAGCATAAACTTATAGAAAAAACGTTATCTATGCAAGAGCAAAAACCTCCTGCTACCCAACTTTTTACGGTAGCAGGAGGTTTTCTTGCTTGTAGCAGGCAGCAACTTGCTACCTACCTTGCTTTTTATCCAATATAGAGCTTAATACTTTAAGCATATTTTTTATATCCAGCGGTTTAGCGATAAAGCCATTCATGCCTGCAGCATAAGCTTTCTGCTTATCTTCATCAAAGACGTTCGCCGTCATGGCAATAATCGGCGTTTGAGCACGTTCATCCGCCAGTGCGCGTATTGCCCTTGCCGCTGCATACCCATCCATCTTAGGCATCTGGATATCCATCAGCACCACATCATAATAAGCAGGCGGCATATTGCTAATTTCCGCTACGCATTCTGCACCATCCGCAACATGCTTAACTTCAAAGCCTGCGCGGTCTAAAATCACTTCTGCAATCTCCGCATTCAGCGCGTTATCCTCCGCTAAAAGAATACGCTTGCCTTGCAGCTGCTCACTGCGTCTTTGCTCGCTCGCTGCGTCCGCCATAGCCGGCTCTTCAGCAACATCAAAGCTGAGGTTAATCGTAAACTTCGTGCCTACACCAATTTTACTTGTAACGGCAATATTGCCTCCCATCAGCTCAATAAGCGATTTTACAATCGCCAATCCCAGCCCTGTACCTGCCACTTTTGATTCCGTAGTAGTGCGTTCACGTGAAAATTCCTCAAAAATATGCGGCAGATATTCCTCGTGCATACCAATACCTGTATCTTCCACAACGATCGTATAGCTGGCCTTGCCTGCTTGTTCCGTTGGAACTTCCGTAATTGCCAGGCTGATTTTACCACCCTGCGCTGTATATTTAATAGAATTGCTGACGATGTTTAAGATAATCTCCTCAAACTTCGTCTGGTCGCACATAATCATATCCTGCTTTAAATTCACAGAACAATTATATTGCAGCTTTTTAGCCTGAATTTCCGTAGCAAAAACAGTATTTAAAGAATCCACTGCCTTTTTAATGCTCATCGTTTCCAGATTCAGCATCGTCTTACCGCTTTCAATGCGGGCAATTTCTAAAATCTGGTCAATAATCATCAAAAGCATTTTTCCGGAAGTTTTTATTTTGCCGATATAATCATGTGCCTTAGCTTCATCACCAAGATTTTGCTCCAAGAGATGAGAAAAACCTATAATAGCATTCATTGGCGTGCGAATATCATGGCTCATGTTGAACAAGAATCTGGTCTTGGCTTCGTTCGCCAAACGTGCCACTTTCGCTGCCTTTTGAATCTCTACCGTGAAAAGCTTATCTTTATAACGCTTTATCGCAGCCTGATAATAAATCGTCGTCACAAAAATTGCTACCAGCAATGCTGCTATAAAAATAAGGAAAACTTGCGCGCCAGGAACCCAGCCCTCGTGCGGTGCAATTTCAAAATACCATGTGTCATTCGGCACGGGGCAGGCAATGCGCACCACGTCATCAACCAATCTGCCTTTGCCCTGCGCAATAATCGTCTGCGCTTTCGTAGTAGGGTTCTGCTTCCAGATACGGTAAGAAAAAGCTGCATCGCCAAGTTTTTCCAACTTATTTTCTTCGATAAATTTATCCCAGTCAATAACTAAAATAGAAAAGCCCCAGAACTTTTTATTACCCCAAGCATCCTTAACGTAAATCGGATCAAATAAGAGCATACCTAAACCGCCCTGAGCCAATTTATACGGACCGGCAATCGTATACAATCCGCTATTCTTGGCTAAATTAGCTTCGTATTGACGCGCAGGGTTGGTAAGCATATCAATCCCCATCGCGTTCTGATTTTCTGCCAGCGGATAAATTTCGTTAACCACGCCATCTTTAGCCAGCTCAATCGCCTTGATAACTTTGGAATGGTTCGGTATGCGTTTAGCCCAGACTGTAAAATCTTCGTTACCGATATCATAACCTGATTCAATAATATTTTTAAGAAAATCAGAGACCTCTAAATATTTATGAAGCTGCGCTTCTACCCTGTTCGCCGTCAGCTCCGCTGTATAGCCTGCCTTGAGCTTAGCTTCTTTTTCCGTATTCTGGTTCAGGTAATAACCAAAGGCCAGCACCAGAAAAAATGTCACCAGCCAGACTACAGCGCAACGCACTTTTATACTTTTAGGAATACTTGTTATATTCATTCTCAGCCGCTCCCCTACTATTCTATCGCCGTATATTTTTTCTCCAAAAGCCTTACAAAATAGTGATAAGCTGCAAACACAAAGACAGCACAACTAATCCAAGAAATAGGCTCTGCCAGGCAAATGCCCACATAACCATAAGGCTCACTGAGGTAAATAGCAGCAATAGAGCGCATGATAAGTTCCACTACGCCGGAAAGCATCGGTATCATGCCT
>CAVKDE010000018.1:0-12464 GCA_963654835.1 Duodenibacillus sp.
CCTCCATGTAGGGAATGAGCCTGTTGTTTTTAGTATTATTATACCCTAAAGTAAGAACAAATGAAATTTTTTGTGTAAAAAAGTTGACAAAGTCCTAGTAGTGATATATACTAATTGCAGTGAGAGATTATGAGAGTAAAAAATAAGTCTTGAATCCTAAAAACGAAATAACGGAGACTGAGTGAAATTGAGTAAATTTTATTCAGTCTCTTTTTGCTTTTTTAAGACTAGTTTTTTACATGCTTATGAGTTACCCAATTACAAGAAAACAGACAACTTCATAATTAACTGATTAAGGTGCCTGCGTTAGCAGGGTAAATTAGGGAAAGCAGTGAGAATCTGCTACGGTCACGCCACTGTGATATTTCTCAGAGAATTTTTGAGGGGTTGAGTCAGATCGCAGCCTTGGTCATGTTATATATTTCTGCGAGAGACGGAGTGTATACGAGCTATCTATAACTATAGATGATTCGTATCCTTTTCCGCACATTGCAGAAAAGGATATTTTTATTTGCGGTGATGTCCGGAAATTGCTGCACATAAATTTATCCGCACTAATTTTTAAAAATTTTATTCTTCATATGATGAAAGGAGCTTAATTATGAGCGTTGAACTTTATGCGTTATTTTCTTACGCATTTACCGCAGCAATCGCTCTGGTTATGATTGGTGCTGTTGTGCTGCTCAACAAGATTATGGGCGGTAGTAATGATGAAGGAGGTATGGAATAACAATGGACGGAAATATCGTTGCACAATTATTCCCTGGCATCGCATCCTTGATGGTTCAAGATACCACCATTGCTATTGCCAGAATCGCACTTATTGCATTTGGTTTTGTTTTAGCTTACTTAGGTTTTAAACGTACCCTCGAACCGCTTATCATGGTTCCGATGGGCGTTGGTATGATTTGTATCAACTGCGGCGTTCTCTTCTTGGATGGCGGCAAGCTTGGTACTCTGTTCTTAGATCCGCTTATTTCTGACCCTGCGAAATTGGTTGATATCATGCAGATTAACTTCCTGCAGCCGATTTACAACCTGACTTTCAGCAACAGCTTAGTTGCCTGCGTAGTATTTATGGGCGTTGGCGCAATGTGCGAAATTGGCTTCATCCTGGGCAACCCCTGGACTTCCATTATCATTGCAATTTTTGCTGAATGTGGTACTTTCGTAACCTTGGTTTTAGGCGTACATCTTGGCCTGACTCCTCCGGAAGCAGCTGCTGTTGCTTCTATCGGCGGTGCTGATGGCCCGATGGTTCTGTTTACTTCCCTGATGCTTGCTCCGCATCTGTTCGTACCGATTTCCGTAATCGCTTATTTGTATCTGTCTCTGACTTATGCTGGCTATCCGTGGCTGCTGAAAATGTTAGTACCGAAAGCTCTGCGTGGCAAAGACATTATGTTCTATGCTCCGGAAGTTCCGAAATCCAAAAAATTCATTTTCATTCTGGTATGCTGCGCACTGCTCTGCCTGCTGCTGCCGATGGCTGCTCCGCTGATTATGTCCTTCTTCCTGGGCATGGCTATTAAAGAAGCAGAAATCGTTCCTTACCAGGATTTGATTGAAAACACTCTGCTGTATACCGGTACTTTGATGCTGGGACTTCTGCTTGGTACTCTGTGCGAAGCTTCTACTCTGCTGAACCCGAAAGTTGCTCCTTTGATTGTTCTGGGCGTACTTGCTCTGGCAGTTTCCGGTGCAGTTGGTATTCTTGGTGGTTACGTTGTTTACTGGTTCAAGAAAGGTGATTTCAACCCTGTTGTTGGTATCGCCGGCGTATCCTGCGTACCGACCACTGCTAAAATCGCACAACATGCTGCTGAAGATGAAGATCCGTTTGCAATCGTTCTGCCTGTAGCAATGGGCGCTAACATCGGTGGCGTTATCGTATCCGCTATTGCTTGCGGCGTATTTATTGCTACCATTGGTTTGGTTAAATAATTAACCTCAAAGATTTATTATGAAAATACAGCTCCGACAATTTGATGTACTGGAATCGACAAATGTTACTGCTGTAGCTGCTGCCCAAGATGGTGCGGCGGAAGGAACTGTCATTGTTGCGGCGAGGCAGGATGGTGGCCATGGACGTATGCAAAGAGTGTGGTCATCGCCTTTAGGAGGATTATGGTTTACCATTATTCTCCGTCCGCAAATTGATCCTCAGTTTGTTGCGCAGGTTACTTTATTGGCTGGTGTCGCAGTGACAAAAGCTTTGCGTAAAGTATATGCCACTGATGCGATAAAAATAAAATGGCCTAATGACATTTTGCTGGACGGCAAAAAGGTCTGTGGTATTCTTTCTGAGCTACAGCTTGATGAAAATGGCATGATAGATTATGCTGTTGTGGGTATAGGCATTAATGTAGCTTTAAAGCAGGAAGATATTCCGGAAGCTTTGCAGGCGACTGCTGCTTCTTTAAATGTAAGCTTACATAAAAGCTATACATGTCAGGAAGTTCTCAATACTATTTTGCAGGAATTTGCTGCTTTATATGAGCAGTGGCTGTCGCTGGGAGCGGAAGCCGTACTGGCTAAATGGAGAGAACTGAACTGCACGCTAGGGAAGAAGGTCTTGGTCAAGGACAACGATAAAGTAATTTTTAGCGGTGAAGCGATTGCTATGGATGAGCAGGGTGCATTGCTTGTGCGTAGTGATGATGGTGCGAGCCAACGCTTTGATTTTGGCGAAATAAGCATCCGCTAAACTGCAAAACTGTTGAGGATTAAGGAGTGATTGAGATGACAGTGAATTCTGCACAAGGCTTGATGGAAAGCAGCATAAAAAGCCCCGGTTCTGCTGCTATGTTTTTAGCGCTGACGCAAACGCTTTATGATGAAGAACGCGTCAAGCAGTTGGTAGCTAAAAATGGCTTGAAAGCTGTAGTAACAGAAGTTGGCGGCAAAACAACTTTCTACGATTTCAACGAAAGAATCAATCGAGCTGTAATTGGTGCCTGTTTAAACTCAGGTCTTATTGAAAAAACAAGCAATGATATCCACGCAGTTATCCATGCTACTGAAGAGGCAAAAAGAGGCTTATTAGTGAGTGTTAGTACGAGTGCAAGCCTGGCTATGAAAATAGCTGTAGCAAGAGATGAACATTGGATAGCTGTTGCACTGTTTGGTAAATCAGCACTGCATTACATGACAAACCATGAGCGTGCAGGGCTGGGTATCATGCACATTTAGTTGCATATATTGTTAGATGAAACACCCTAAATAATTTCATAGTGGCGATAGAGAGAATGAGTGAATGGAAGTTAACAGCTCCCTTTAATTTGTTCTCTCTTTTTTATCTAACGTTTTATATGAAGGTTTTCTTAATTCAGAAAGGAGAGACCGTAATGGAGTTCAAAAAAGTTACCCGTGAGTGGGACACTCTGAAAAAGGACGCATTGGAGCGTGCAAAGAACGCTGCTCCGCTGGTCAAAGAAGGGAAAATCGTTGATGCCAAAGATACTGTTGCATTACTCGAAGCAGTAATCAAACCTTTTGATAAGGTAAACATCGAAGGTAACAACCAAAAGCAAGCTGACTTTTTAGCAAAATGCTTATGTCAGGTTGACCCTGCTAAGATTCATGATCTGCACATGGTTCAATCCGTGTTGACTCTTCCTGAACATCTGGATGTATTTGAAAAAGGTATTGCTAAAAAGCTGGATATGTCCTTCTCTGGTCCGCAGGCTGGCCGTATTGCCCAATTCCTGCAAGAAGGCAAACTGGAGCTTGGTGCAATCCATACCTACCTTGAATTATATGGCCGTTATTTCCTGGATCTGACACCGCGTGTTGCTTTAGTTGCAGCTACCATGGCTGATAGAGAAGGCAACCTGTTTACCGGTTTCAGCACTGAGGATACTCCGGCTATTGTTGAAGCAACTAAATTCCGTCAAGGCATTGTTATCGCACAAGTTAACCAAATCGTTGACAAACTGCCGCGCGTTGATATTCCTGCTGATTGGGTTGACTATGTAATCCAATCCCCGAAACCGTTCTATATTGAGCCTCTGTTCACCCGTGACCCGGCACTGATTACCGATGCACAGGTACTCAAAGGCATGATGGCAATCAAAGGTATCTATGGTGAATACCAAGTTGAATCCATGAACCATGGTATCGGCTTTGATACTGCTGCTATCGAACTTTTGCTGCCGACTTATGGCGAAGAACTTGGCCTGAAAGGCAAAATCTGCAAGAACTTTATCTTAAATCCGCATCCGACCCTGATTCCGGCAATCGAAACCGGTTGGGTAGAATCCGTTCACTGCTTCGGCGGCGAGCTGGGCATGGAAGATTATGTAGCTGCACGCAGCGATATCTTCTTTGTTGGCCCTGATGGCAGCATGCGTTCTAACCGTGCTTTCTCTCAAACCGCTGGCCACTATGCAATTGATATGTTCATCGGTGGTACGCTGCAAATTGACCCGTATGGCAACAGCTCCACTGCAACTGCTAACCGTGTTGCAGGCTTCGGCGGTGCGCCGAACATGGGCTGCGATCCGAAAGGCCGTCGTCATTCTTCCGGTGCATGGCTCAAATGCGGCGAAGAATACGCTCTCAACAAAGAGCTGTGGGGACCTGTTCGTCGTGGTAAACGCCTCGTTGTACAACTGGCAGAAACCTTCCGTGAAAAACTGGCTCCTGGCTTCGTAGAAGAGCTGGATGCTTTCAAACTGGCTAAGAACGCTAACCTGTCTATTGAACCTGTTATGATTTATGGCGATGACCTGACCCATATCATTACTGAAGAAGGTATCGCTTATCTGCCGAAGTGCCGCAACATGGAAGAGCGTACTGCTGCTATCCGTGGTATCGCAGGCTTCACCGAAGTAGGTATGAAAGCAGATCCGAAAGAAACCAAACGTCTGCGTGAGCTTGGCATTATCAAGACTCCGCAAGATCTGGGTATCGATATGAGCAGAGCTAACCGCTCCATGCTGGCTGCTAAGAATGTACATGACCTGGTTGAATGGTCCGGTGGTCTGTACAATCCGCCTGCTAAATTCAGAAACTGGTAATAGGAGGAGCTTAAAATGGCATTACAAAATCTGGAATTTGAGTTTGAATCTGAAAATACCCAAACCATTGATACTGAATGGTTCCATCTGGGCGTAACCGGCTCTGGTGACCTGGAAGTTATGTTCGTTAAAAAAGACCTGGGCGGCAAAGTACAAGCTAAAGTTTGTACTCCTGTAGTAGGTTTTGACGCTGTTTGGGAAAAAATGCTGGGTAAATTTGTTAATGATACCGGCGTAGGCAATATCGTTATTGAAATCAACGACGATAATGCTACTCCTATCGTAGTATATATGAGATTGCGCCAGGCTCTGGCAGAAGCAACTGCAAAGGAGGCTAAATAATAATGAAAAGCTGGAACGAATTAGAAAAAAGCAGCTTCTTTGATGCTAATGCCCGCGAACGTGCTGTAGGCATGTGCGATAATGGCACTTTTACTGAATTGTTAAGCCCTATTGATCGTTTTGTCAGCCCGCATCTGCCGGTACTTGGTACCGCAGTTGAATTTGATGACGGCACCGTAACCGGTGTTGGCCTCGTAGGCAAACATCCTCTGTTCGTTGTTTCCATGGAAGGCAAATTCATCGGTGGTGCTATCGGCGAAGTTAACGGTGCGAAAATGGTTAACACTCTGCGCCTGGCTCTGAAAACTGCTAAAGATATTAAAGCAGCTCATCCTGATGAATATGCAGAACGTCGTCCTCTGGTTGCTATCTCTTTTGAAACTGGTGGCGTTCGTCTGCATGAAGCAAACGCAGGCCTTCTGGCTCACGCAGAAGTAATGGATGCCATCCAGGATTGCCGTCGCATTCTTCCGGTAGTTGCTGTTGTTGGCTCCAAAGTTGGCTGCTTCGGCGGCATGGGCTTCGTAGCTGCTGCTACTGACGTTATCATTATGAACGAAGAAGGCCGCATTGGTCTGACCGGTCCTGAAGTTATCGAACAGGAAATGGGCAAAGACGAATTCGACGCTTCTAACAAAGCTCTGGTATATCGTACTACTGGTGCAAAACATAAATATATCATCGGCGACTGCAACTATCTGGTTGAAGATACCGTTGCTGATTTCCATGACGCTCTGGCAGAAGTTGCTGGCTTGTCTATGGAAGAAATCGAAAAAATGCGCCGCATTGGTTCCCTGGAACTGGTTCAAGAACAACAAGGTCTTGTTAAACTGGTAGCAGAAATGCAACCGAAAGATTCCATGGATCTGTGGAAACACTATGGTAACGAAAATCCTGCTGAGCTTCCGGAAATGTCTACCGCAGACTTCCTGAAAGTTGTAAAACGCAGAGTACGTGCATAAGGAGAAGGAGGATAAGAACATGGATGAAATGGAAAACACTATGATTGGCCGTGGTCGTGACGCAATCGACATGATTGTTGACGCTGGCTCCTTCGAAGAAAACAAAATCGGCACTGCTGAATTTGACCCTGATTATGGTCCTGGCGCAGTAGTTGGTACTGCTAAATTAGAAAACGAAACCGTAACCGTTATCGCTAATGATGCATACGCTTTCAATGATCGTTTCCCCGTTGTATTCGGCGGCGTAATTGGTCTGGAAGAAGCTTACAAAATGGCAACTGCTGTTTATCGCACTATGGAAGCTGATAAAGAAAAACCGGAAGCTGAAAAACGCCCGATTGTCTTGATCGTTGACACCCCGGGCAACGGCCCTGGCAAAATGGAAGAAATTGCTGGCATGAACAAAGCTACCGGCGGCTACCAATTGGCTCTGGCTGAAGCTCGTAAAGCTGGCCATCCGATTGTTGCTATGGTTATCGGCCGTGCAATCTCCGGCGCATTCCTGTGCCATGGCTTGCAGGCTGACCAAATCCTGGCACTTTCCCCGGATTTCGGCACTATGATTCACGTAATGCCTATCACTTCTATTTCCCGTATCACCAAAATGGATATCGAGCGTCTGGAAGAACTCTCCAAAGTTAACCCGGTATTCGCTCCTGGCGTAAACTTCTTCTACAACCTGGGCGGTGTTAAAGAAATCGTTAACAAGGTTGAAGATATGCACAGCGTAATTGCTAAACACATCAAAGATGTTCAAGCATTGAAAGCTGCCGGCAAATATGAAGAACTCGGTCCTTGGGGCCGTGGCCTGGACGGCGATGCACGCGGTGGCCGTGTAACCCGTCTGAAAGCAATTGCTAAAATGAACGAAGAGTTCGCTGCTGTTGCTGATAAATATATCAATGCTTAATTGAAAAGAAAGAAGGGGTAGTATGAAAGGTATTCTGGCTGAAATAGCGTCGATGGTTAAGGACTTTGGTTCTGCGCCTACGTTTGAGGAAATGCCGCGTAAGACATTAGCTGATAAGGGTATTGCGGGACCAACAGCTGCCCATACGATTGAAGAGGTTCATACTCCCCTTAACTTAGCTTATCTTACCTTTACCACAGGTTCATCTGCTTTCCAAAATATTGTAGGCATTACCTTTGCAGAATTGCCAAAGAGAGTAAAAGCTTCCTTTACGGTGTTAGAGCGTGCGGGGCTTAAAGCTGGCGATAAGGTGCTTGTAACCTATCCGCCACTGGTAAATGTCTTTAGTGGAGAATCCTTCAAAAAGTATGGCTTGGAATGGTCGTTTTTAGTGCGTTCCAGCAGAGATGCTTTTCTTGCAGCCTTGTATGAATTTAAGCCTAAGGCTGTTGTAGGTGAATCCTCCTTTATCAGGGCTTCTCTGGAAGATGCAAAGCATATGGGTGTTGTAGATGAATTGCCGAAAGATCTTATTTTGCTTACAGCTGGCACGCCTCTGGATCTTGAGCTGCTGCCAATAGCAAAAGAAGTTTTAAACGCGCAAGTACATGATTTGTATGGCTGCCAGGAATTTGGCTGGCTGTGCATGGATGGTGTGCCTGTACGTGATGATGTTGAATTAGTGAAACTGCCGAATAACGGTGGACAGGAAATGTTTGAGCTGGTTGTAGGCGGGCTGCCAATGGGCGACAGCTTCCCGGTATCTAGCAGCGGACACGTTTGCAATAGCGAGGGCAAGATTATTACCTATCGCCGCGAAAGAACTTATCCTGAATATGAAGTGATTGTCAAAGCAACAACACTTACATCTACTGTTACTTTAGGTCGTGTAGCACGTTCCATTTTGCGTATCAAAGGCCGCGTAGTCAAAGTTAGTCCTGATGTAAAAACTGGTGCAGATCACACTATTTTGGAACTGCGCCCGGATTACATTACAGCAGGAATACAAGACGGCATTATTATTGAAGGACCTGAAAAAACTAAGTTCTTTGATGATTTAGTGCAGGCTCAGCTTGATTATCAACAAAAAGCAAAGGCGGATCCGACATGGACAAAACGCAATTAAAACGGCATGATCTGGTATTTGTGTCCAGACAGGGAAAAGACAAGATATGGCAGGAAATCGCTGACAAGTATACAGGTTTACCTGGTGAGCTTGTAAAAGACGTGCTGCAAGGAGAAACTGATATACCTGGCTTTGTACGTCGCAGTGATGATAAGAGTGATGCTGTGCCAATAGGTTTTGTACATCACAAGCGTATTGACGACAACCGCATCCGCATAGGTGCTTTTACTTCTGTTAATGACATTGTTGCAGTTATGACTCCCTATGAAGTAATGCAGCGTAAGGCTTTTGCCCTTGAGGCAAAAACTCCGTGCATTGAGATAGTTTCTAAGCTTTATGAATTAGCCGAGATTTTTGATTTGCAAATAGGCGTGCTTGGTTCAGCTGCTTTAGAGCTGGTAACGGAGCTTCCGTATACTGACAAAAACAGCGATATTGATTTACTGATAAAGCCCGCTCCCTATAACAGATTGTTACAGTTCTATAGGGCGGCACAGGCAAGCTTTGGCACAATCAATATGGATTTTGAGCTTGATCTTCCCAATGGTTATGGTGTAAAACTCGCTGAAATATTCATGGATACCCAGACAGTCCTTGGTAAAAGTTTAGATGATGTAAACTTGTTATCTCGCAAAGATATCATGGAATATTTAAAAATAAAGTAAGATTGAATAAAAAGGAGAAATAAATCATGGAAATTAAATCTCGCGTACCTGGTAAAATCGTTCGTTTTGAAAAACAAGTTGGTGACACTGTTGCAGTTCGTGACGTATTGATCGTTATGGAAGCAATGAAAATGAAACAACTGGTACCTTCTCCGGTAGCAGGCGTAGTAAAAGAATACAAAGTACAACCTGGCGATCGTGTAAGCGCTGGCCAAGTTGTAGCTATCGTTGAGTAATTCTTGCTATGCAGCTAATCGTGTATAAGGGAGCATCTGCAAACTTCTCCACGATTTGACGTAGAATAATTTGAATAAAAAGGAGAAATAAATCATGGAAATTAAATCTCGCGTACCTGGTAAAATCGTTCGTTTTGAAAAACAAGTTGGTGACACTGTTGCAGTTCGTGACGTATTGATCGTTATGGAAGCAATGAAAATGAAACAACTGGTACCTTCTCCGGTAGCAGGCGTAGTAAAAGAATATAAAGTACAACCTGGCGATCGTGTTAGCGCTGGCCAAGTAGTAGCTATCGTAGAGTAATTCTACTACACGGATAATCGTGTATAAGTCAGCATCTGCTTCAGAAACGCTCCTAGACGTACTTCTAGTACGCCGTCGTCGCGTTTTCTCGCATCTGCAAACTTCTCCACGATTTGACGAATTCTTGTTAACCCTTAGTTGTTTCGCCGCCCTTGCATTTGGCGAGGGCGGTGATAATAAAAAATTGTGCTATGAGGTGAAATATTATGGCAATTTATGGTGTAGCTTTATTAGCTGCCTGCTATATCGTAGGCATTTTCCTCGGTGACGTTTTTGGCGCATTAGTTGGCGTAAAAGCTAACGTTGGTGGTGTAGGCTTTGCAATGTTGTTCCTCATTCTTTTGAGCAACAAAGGCATTGATGAAGGCTGGCTGGATGCCAAAGCACAAAGCGGTATCGCTTTCTGGTCTGCAATGTACATTCCTATCGTTGTTGCTATGAGTTCTATTCAGAATGTTGTGGCAGCTTTGAAAGGTGGCCCGCTGGCTATTGGTAGCGGCATTGTTGGTGTTGCTGTAGCATTTGCTTTGATTCCTATTATCAATAAGCTGTTTGGTAAGAAAGAGGTGAAATAACATGGATTTTGCTGCAATGTTTATGAAAGTCTGCACGAAGAATGGTCTTGTATTCTCTTTCATGTTAATTGGTATTATTACCCTGATCACTTATAAACTTTCAGGTCTGACTAAAGGCAAAGTTCACGGCAGTGCAATTGCTATTTTCGCTGGTCTGGTTCTCGCTTACATCGGCGGTGTTACTACTGGTGGTTCTAAAGGTCTGGCTTCCATTCCGATGTTCGCTGGCGTTGGTATGATGGGCGGCGGTATGTTCCGTGATTTCGCTATCGTATCTACTGCATTCGGTGCTGACCTGCGCGAAATCAAAAAATGCGGCGTAGTTGGTGTTGTTTCCCTGCTGATGGGTGTTTTAAGCTCCTTCGTTGTTGGTGCTGTTATGGCTTACTTCATGGGCTATCCTGATGTAGTTTCCATGGTAACTGTTGGTGCTGGTGTCTGCACCTTCGTTGTTGGTCCTGTAACTGGTGCTGCACTTGGTGCTTCTTCTGACGTAATTGCAATTTCTATCGCAGCAGGCGTTGTAAAATCCGTACTCGTTATGATTGTTACTCCGTTTGTTAAGAACATGGTTGGTCTGGATAATCCTCAATCCGCTATGATTTATGGTGGCCTGATGGGTACTTCCTCCGGCGTTGCTGCAGGTCTTGCTGCTGTTGATGCGAAACTTGTTCCTTACGGTGCAATGACTGCTACCTTCTATACTGGTACTGGCTGCTTGCTCTGCCCGTCTGTTTTATACCTTGCAACTAAAGCAATTATGGGCTGATTGCTAGGCTAAAATTTTTCAAAGCATTGGATACGGAGAAAGTAGGTAGGTTTAATGAGCAAAGAACAATTTTTACTTCAAAGAGTAGACAATGATGAAATAAAAATCGCTAATGAATATTATTCTTGCAAACTTTCTCCTTTTGATGCTGATCTGCAAAAGGTAAGCCAATATCTTTCGCAGGCGATTTTGTTAGAAGTATCTACGCATCCCAAACCAGGTCTTGTGACCAGGATTTCTAATGGCGCGCATAGTGATATGAGTATCTTTACCTTTATGATGAGTTCAGCTGTGCTTAGCAAAGCGTTTTACGATTTGCAGGACATTGGGCAGGCGCATAAAGGAACGCTGGCAGAGCTTTTTAATAAGGTGCGCAGCTATGGTGTGAACGCGGAAAAAGAGCTGTTGCGCGTAACTAAAGGTGTTAATACTCAGCGTGGCATTTTGTTCGCTGGTGGCATAGTAAGTGCGGTAGCTGGCTATGCGATGAATATGGGCTTAAAAAAAGAAGCTTTAATACCGCTAATCAAGGAAATGGCTGCTGGTCTGGTAGCTAAAGAATTAAAAAATTGTCATCATGCTGCTATGACAGCAGGTGAAAAGCTGTATCATAAATATGGCATTACAGGTATTCGTGGAGAAGTTGAAAAAGGTTTTCCAAGTGTGATAAACTATGGGATGCCTGCTTTACATGAAGCCTTGGCGAAAGGTGCGACAATCAATGATGCGTTAGTACATGCGTTGCTTTCGCTGATGACGGTTGTAGAAGACAGTAATGTTATCTGGCGCACTGATTATGAAACTTTGCTGGAAGTGCAGAGAATTGCAAAGAGCATCTTGCAAAAGGGAAGTGTCTTTACCCAAGCTGGCAAGATAGCTATTGCCGAGACTGAGAGGTATTTCCTGCAAAGGCGCATTAGTCCGGGAGGCAGTGCTGATCTGCTTTCTGTAACAATAACTTTATATTTAATTGAACATAAGGAATTTCCTTGCGCTATATTTTAGGGACATTGATATAGCGCAGGCTTCCTTGACATAAACACAAATGCTTAGCAAATGTTGCTAATACTCCTCCATTTTAGCACTCAAGGTTCGGTCGGGACGCCGGGCCTTGTTGTGCGTTCCGAAAGAGGTTGATAGAAAAATGATAAATTTTGTCTTGCAAGCTTTAGATGGTATTTTTACCATTGTTTTTGTTGTTGGGATTGGTTATGTATTAAGTAAAAAAGGCTGGTTTGACGATAAGAGCAGCGCGCTGATTGCCAAACTGGTTACGAGTATTTCTCTGCCACTTTATATGATTACCAGCCTGACGAAAAATTTTACGGCGGAGAAACTTGTGAAGTTGGCGCCTGATATGCTGCTGCCTGTCTGCTCTATGCTGTTGGCGATGGTTGTGGGCAAGCTGGCAGCGAAGCTGCTTAATGTGCGCCAGGGCAGGCGCGGCGTGTTTATTACGAACTTTTTTATTGCCAATACGATGTTTATCGGCTTGCCTGTAAATTTAGCCCTGTTTGGTGATGAGAGCATTCCTTCTGTTATGCTGTATTATAT
>CAVKDE010000019.1:0-2314 GCA_963654835.1 Duodenibacillus sp.
AGAAAACCGTTATACTGTGCTCATGAACAAGGTTATTCGCGAGGGCGTGCAGACGAAGGTACTCATGCTTTCGGCAACACCGGTGAATAACCGCTTTAACGATTTGAAGAACCAGCTGCAGCTTGCTTACGAGGGCGACAGCAGCAAGATTAATAATAAGCTCAATACGAAAAATTCTATTGATGATATTTTCCGCAACGCGCAGGCTGCCTATAACCATTGGTCCAAGTTGCCGGCGGAAGAACGCACGGCGCAGAAGCTTTTGGAAAACCTAAGCTACGATTTCTTCACTTTGCTTGATTCCGTTACTATTGCACGTTCACGCAAGCATATCACGAAGTATTACGATACGAAGGATATTGGCAACTTTCCCGAGCGCAAAACGCCTATAAGTTTGCGCCCTGCTTTGACGAAGAAAGTTAATGCGGTGAATTACAAAGAAATTTTTCAAAAACTCGATGAGCTGGAACTGTCGATTTATACGCCGACGGAATTTATTCTGCCGAGCCGTGTGGCAAAATATGCAGCCCTGTTTGAGGATAACAAGGTCAATACAGGTTTTACGCAGGCGAACCGCGAGCGTGGTATTCGCCGCCTGATGGCGATTAATATTTTGAAGCGCATGGAAAGCTCTGTTTATTCGTTCAGGCTTACTGTGCAGAGAGTGCAGACAAGTATTCAGCTGGTGCTTGATAAAATCGCGCGTTTTTCGCAGCACAGATTGGGGCAGGTGCAGATTGACGGCGTGCCGGATTTTGCTGAAGCTGACTTTGATATGGAAGATGAGAGTTTCAGCGTGGGTAAAAAAGTGCCTATTGATTTGGCGGATATGGACATTGTGGGCTGGGGCAGCAGTCTGCAGCGCGACAAGGAGCGTTTGGCGAAACTTTTGGGCATGGTGCAGCCTATTACGCCGCAAGCTGATAACAAGCTGCATGAGCTTTATCAACTTATTGACGACAAAATGCAGCAGCCGCTGAATGCAGGCAACAAGAAAATCATTATTTTCACGGCTTTTGCTGATACGGCGACGTATCTTTACGAGCATGTCGGCAAGTACGTGCAGGAGCATTTTGGCTTACACACGGCGATGGTGACGGGTACGGTTGAAGGCAGATGCACGATACCGAAGATGAAATGCGACTTGAACACTGTGCTGACGTGCTTTGCGCCCTTGGCGAAGGATAAAGCGTTGCTTTTTCCTGACGACACCAATAATATTGATATTCTTATTGCGACGGACTGCATTTCCGAAGGACAGAACCTGCAGGACTGCGACTTTTTGGTGAATTATGATATTCACTGGAATCCCGTGCGTATAATCCAAAGATTTGGTAGAATCGACCGTATTGGCAGCAAAAATAAATACATTCAGCTGGTCAACTTTTGGCCTGATGTTGATTTAGATGAATATATTGATTTAAAAAGCCGTGTGGAAAGCCGCATGAAGGCGGTGGACTTGACGGCGACGGCAGACGATAATTTGCTCAACAACACGGAAAAACTGGATTTGCAATATCGCAAGCAGCAGCTGCAGCAGTTGCAGAAGGAAGTCGTGGATATCGAAGATATGAGCACGGGCATTTCCATTATGGACTTGGGCTTGAACGAGTTCCGTCTGGATTTGCTGGAATATATCAAGATGCACGGCGAGCTGGATAAAACGCCCTTCGGCTTGCACGCTGTTGTGTCTGCGAGCGAAGAGTGTCCGCCGGGCGTGATTTACATTTTGAAAAATTGCACAGAGAACATCAATATCGACAGAAAAAATCTGCTGCATCCGTTTTATGCTGTGTATATCAGTGAAGAGGGCGAGATTATCTGCAATCATCTGGCACCGAAGAAGCTGCTGGATAAAGTGCGCTATGCTTGCCGGGGCAAGGATAAACCGCTGACGGCTTTGTGTAATGAATTTAATAAGGCGACGGACGACGGGCGCAACATGGGCATTTATTCGCAGCTTTTGGAAGAAGCCATTGCGTCGATTATCAACGTGAAGGATGCCGACGATGTGGACAGCTTCTTGAGTGGCGAAGAAATTAGTTTCTTTAACAACAGCATAAAAGGCCTAGATGATTTTGAACTCATCTGCTTCCTCGTCGTGAGAGGCGGTGAGCAAAAATGTTAGGTTTGCCGCAGGGTACGGAAGTCAAGAAAATTATTCCCAAACGTACACTATATAGTAAATTTCAACTGAATACTGCTGAACAGAAAGAGTTCGACGCAGCGATAAAGCAGCTTGCCATTGTCAATGAAATTTCTTTGCGCACGATTCCTGCGTTGGCAAATAAAGATGAGGGGAAGACAATTTTTG
>CAVKDE010000019.1:2363-12093 GCA_963654835.1 Duodenibacillus sp.
CAGCTCAAGCAGGAAGGCTGTGCGGAGAAAATAATAGCTAAATTATGTAGGTTGATTGACCAGCGTTTGCTGTTAGCTTTACAATTTGCAGATAAAGTGCAGCTTGCGCTGTATTATGAAAATAGAATATTGAGTAATGAGTTTAAGTATGTCAGTGAGCAAAACGTTGCTTTGCAAGGCACAAGCTTAAACGACATTTGGGAGCATTTTGCTCTGCAGGTGGCAAATTTACAGCCACTTGCAGGGCTTACACCTGCTGCAGTAATTGCGAACGCAGGCAGGCGTGAGGAGTTAGTAAAACAAATCGCAGCTTTAATGAAGAAAATGTTTGCGGAAAAGCAGGCAAGAAAGAAGTTGGAGTTACGTCTCCAGCTGAATCAATTAAAGCAAGAATTGAAAGAACTGGAGGCTTATAATCATGAAACATCTCAACATGCAATCGCTTGACAAGGTTGCAGCAAATATCGCTAAAATGCAGGAACTTTTTCCAAACTGCATGACAGAAACAATTAATAGCGAAGGGAAAGTTGTGCATGCCGTGGATTTTGACATGCTGCGACAGGAACTGAGCGAGCATGTTGAGGTTGTGGAAGGTTTTGCCGAACGCTATCAGTTCACCTGGCCAGACAAGCGCAAGGCTATCCTTGCCGCCAACGCGCCGATTAATAAAACACTGCGCCCTTGCAGGGAAGAAAGCGTGGACTTTGATAATACGGAAAATCTTTATATCGAAGGCGATAACTTGGAAGTGCTCAAGCTGCTACAAGAAACGTATTTGGGCAGAGTGAAGATGATTTATATTGATCCGCCGTATAATACGGGGAATGACTTTGTATACCGTGATGAGTTTGAAATGGAAGCGAAAGAATATAAGCATAGCAGCGGACAGCTTGACGACCAAGAACATCGTATGGTTACGAATACAGAAAGTAACGGACGTTTTCATACAGATTGGTTGAATATGATGTATCCGAGGTTGAAGTTGGCGAAGGATTTATTGAGTGATGATGGGGTTATTTTTATCAGTATTGATGAGCATGAACTTGAGAACCTAAAAAAAATTAGCAATG
This sequence comes from Duodenibacillus sp., assembly GCA_963654835.1. GTDB lineage: Bacteria > Bacillota > Negativicutes > Acidaminococcales > Acidaminococcaceae > Phascolarctobacterium_A. The sequence continues at coordinate 3,434 of CAVKDE010000019.1, forward strand.
AAATTTTGGGAGAACAGAATTATTTTGGAGATTTAGTTTGGGAAGCAACTACTCAACCAATTAATGCTGGTACTGCAAAATTTGGCTTGCAGAAAAAAACTGAAACTATATTATTATATGGAAAAAATAGGAACAAAATCTCTGGATTTAATTTAGAAATTGAAGAAAGTAATTTGTCATATCCGCATACAGGTAAATTTGGTGCTTGCAGGTTTGAAATAATAGAAAAGTCTGATGCAGGCGACTATAATAGAGAATCAATGAAATTTGAAATTTTGGGGCGCTTGCCTAGAGATGGAAAACGTTGGCAGATAGGCAAAGATTTGGCAATAAAATTAGAGCAACAAGGAAAATTAGAAATAGTAGATGGTTTAGTAAAAAGGGCAATATATCCTGAAGATGAAATTGATAAAAACAAAGTAAAGCCATTTTGGTCTTTGTTTTTAGCAGAAAATGTTGGTAGTGCAAAAAACGGAAAAGAAGAATTAAATTCTATAATGAAAACACCGATGGGGTTTGATACGGTAAAACCATTGAAATTAATCAAAAAACTTTTATCATATGTAGGAAAACAATATCTCGTCCTAGACTTTTTCTCTGGCTCCGCTACCACTGCCCACGCCGTGATGCAATTAAACGCCGAAGATGGCGGCAAGCGTAAGTTTATCATGGTGCAACTGCCGGAAGCGTGCGCAGAAGAGAGCGAGGCATACAAGGCAGGCTACAAAAACATCTGCGAAATTGGTAAGGAGCGCATCCGCCGCGCAGGCAGAAAAATTAAAGAAGAAAATCCGCTGACGACGCAAGACCTTGACATTGGCTTCCGCGTGCTGAAATGCGACAGCAGCAATATGACAGATGCTTTTTATCTTACGCCGCAGGAATATATGGATAAGCAGCAGGATTTGTTTCAAGATAACATCAAGCCTGACCGCAGTGACGAAGATTTGCTCTTCCAAGTGATGCTGGAGCTCGACACGCCTCTTTTCAGCAAAATCGAAAAAATGCAAATTGCAGGCAAAACCGTCTACAACGTGGCGCAAGGGCATTTGCTGGCTTGCTTCGATGAGAATGTGACAGACGCAGTAATCACCGCCATCGCCAAAGAGCAGCCCAGTTATTTCGTCATGCGCGACAGCTCGCTTGCCGATGATAGCGTGGCGATTAACTTTGAGCAGATTTTTAAAACTTACAGTCCAAACACAGAAAGAAGGGTGCTGTAATGAAATTCACTTTTAAAATCCAGCAGTACCAGACGGACGCAGTGAACGCCGTAGTAGACGTGTTCCAAGGACAAGTACGTCCTGCTCAAGACAACAGCTATCTCTTTGATCAGGGTGTTATTGCGCCAGTGCAGCATAACCCGAGCAAAGGCAGCAACTTATTCCAAAAAGAACTGGACGAACAAGAAGCAAAACAGGATATTCTACTTGGTTATGCCAACGCGCCTATTCAATTAGACAAAAAGCAGCTGCTAGAAAATATCAAACTTATCCAAAGCAATAATAACATCACGCCTTCCACAGAACTCATTGCAGGACAAGGCAAGTGCAGCCTGGATATCGAAATGGAAACAGGCACAGGTAAAACCTACGTCTATATCAAGACGATGTTTGAACTCAACAAACAGTATGGCTGGAATAAGTTTATTATTATCGTGCCATCGGTGGCGATTCGTGAAGGCGTGAAGAAAAGTTTTGCCGTGATGGAAGAACATTTCATGAGCCAATATGGCAAGAAAGCACGCTACTTTATCTACGACAGCAAAAATTTGACGAAGATTGATGATTTTGCCAAAAGTAACGAGATTAACGTCATGATCATCAATAATCAGGCTTTCGCTAAATCGCTTAATGAGGAGAAAAATAAAGAAGGACGTGGTGGAGATAAAGGCGCGCTGATTATGTATACCCAACGTGATAATTTTGGTTCACGCAGACCAATTGACGTTATTGCGAAAACTAATCCGATTTTGATTTTGGACGAACCGCAAAAACTAGCAGGCAACGTGACGCAAAAAGCCATGAAAAATTTCCACCCGCTTTTTAGCATCAACTATTCCGCAACGCACAAAGATAAGCATAACATGGTGTATGTTCTGGACGCGCTCGACGCTTATAACCAAAAACTCGTCAAAAAAATAGAAGTCAAAGGCTTGGAGATGAAAAATCTTAAAGGCGTTGACAGCTATCTGTACTGCGAAGAAATTGTAACCTCGCCGAAGCATCCGCCTAAAGCAAGAATGGAATTTGAAGTGCAGCAGGCTCAGGGCATTAAGCGTATCGTGAAATTGTTGAGTGTTAAAGATAGTCTTTACGATTTGTCCAATGGCATGAAGCAGTACAAAGGCTATGTGATTAGTGATATTGATGCTCATGGACGTGGCACGGTGTATTTCATTAATGGCGAAGTGCTGCATGGTGCAGACGTTGTGGGCGATGTAACGGAAATGTATAAACGCCGTTTGCAGATACGTGAAACAATTCTTTCGCACTTTGAAAAGGAAAAAGAACTTTATGCGCAGGGCATCAAGACCTTGTCTCTCTTTTTCATTGATAAAGTAGAAAAATATCGCCAGTATGATGAAAATGGTGAGGCTTGCTTAGGCGAATACGGGAAAATTTTTGAAGAAGAATACCAGCGCATTTTCGACGCTAAATTGACAGAGCTTTTCAAAGATGATGCTTATGTGCAGTATTTGAATAGCATGGCAGCAGACGTACACAGCGTGCATACAGGTTATTTCAGCATCGACAAAAAAGGGCACAGCGTAGACAGTAAATGCGAACGTGGCAAAGATACGTCGAATGATGAATCTGCCTATGATCTGATTATGAAAAACAAAGAAGCTTTACTGAGCTTTGCTAACCCGGTGCGGTTCATCTTCTCGCACTCCGCCTTGCGTGAAGGCTGGGATAACCCCAATGTGTTTCAGATTTGTACGCTGAAAGCATCTAACAGCGATGTGAACAAGCGTCAGGAAGTCGGGCGTGGTATGCGCCTGTGCGTAAATCAGCAGGGCGAGCGTATGGATTTGGAGACCTGCGGCGAAGAAGTGGTGCATAAAATTAACCAGCTGACAGTTGTCGCTAGCGAAAGCTACGCTGATTTTGTGGGCAGCCTGCAAGATGATATGAAGGCAGCGATGTATAAGCGTCCTACTAAAGCAACTATTGAATATTTTGCTGACAGAACTGTGACAGTAGAAGGCAAGCAGTATAAAATTGATGCTGCCAAAGCTAACACCATCATGCTTTATTTGGCTATGAATAGTTATGTTGATTATGACGGCAAAGTAACTGATAAGTATAAAGCAGAGCAAGAAAACAATAAATTAGCACCATTACCACCGCAGTTAGAAAGCATTGCACCAGCAGTGCATAAGCTTGTACAGGGAATTTTTGATGAAAAAGTTTTTAAAGAAATGATTGCCGATGGCAAAGAAACGAAGGTTAAGGAAAATCCCTTAAATGCTAATTTTGGCAAAGCAGAGTTTCAGGCATTGTGGGAGAGGATTAACCATAAATATGCTTATAAGGTTGCTTTTGACAGCGCGGAATTAGTGCGCAACGCTGTGCAGGCAATCAATAAGGAATTGGAAGTTACGCAAGTGCAGTATAAGCTTGTTGTTGGTGCGCAAAAAGAAAAATTGCAAGAACAAGAACTAGCGAACAAAACTGGTTTCACAACTACACGCTCGAAAACAGCTGCGCTTGCGAACACTTATGACAGCGGTTTGAAATATGATTTGCTGCATGAAATTGCTTCCAGAACGACGCTTACACGGCGCACCGTAGCAAAAATTTTGCAGGGAATCTTAAAAGACAAGTATCGTATGTTTGCTGAAAATCCACTTGATTTCATCACTAAAGTAGCGAAGATTATTAATGTACAAAAATCTGCGCTTGTTGTTGAACATGTAACTTATAATGTGACGAATGAAAAGTTTGCTAACGACATTTTTACGGCAGAATATGCGCGTGAGAATTTTGCTAAGGCTTTTCGTGCTAAGCACTCTGTAACGGATTATGTTTTTACAGATGGCAGCGCAGAAAAAAGTGTAGAACGTCAATTTGTAGAAGAATTGGACGCTGCGGAAGAAGTTGTGGTTTATGCCAAGCTCCCACGTGGATTTTATATTCCTACGCCTGTGGGCAAATATTCTCCAGATTGGGCGATTGCCTTTAAAAAAGGCGTGATTAAGCATGTTTATTTTGTCGCGGAGACGAAAGGCACGCTGGAAAGCCTGGAGCTCAGAGCGATTGAAAAAGCAAAAATCAATTGCGCTAAAAAACTTTTCGCCAAACTTTCCAACGGCGAAGTGCATTACGGGCAGGTGAAGGATTATAAAAGCCTGATGGACATAGTGCTGGATAGGAAACAGAAACGCATTGTCACTTATTCGGATAATCATCAATGTGAATTAATGGTAGCAGAAAATGTGGGAAATTTTTATAACAAATGAAATTTAATTGACAATAGCATTAATTTTGCTAATATGAAAACGCCTTGCGTATTATTGAGAAGTAGTACGCAAGGCGTTTTTTAAAATAGGACATTTATTTTAGTGTTGTTATAGCTTTATTTTTTATATAATACAAAAAGCGGTTTAGCTTGCGCTAAACCGCTAAATTTACATGGTGCCGAAGGCCGGACTCGAACCGGCACGGTTGTTGGACCGCTTGATTTTGAGTCAAGTGCGTCTGCCAATTCCGCCACTTCGGCATTAGGTTCCAATCACTCGGAACAATAATTATTATACTCGGGTATAGGTGATTTGTCAAGCATTAGTTCAAACTTTTTCAAGAAAAGTTTTGCGTGTGTTTTTTTACGCTATTTATTTTCCTAACAACGCTTTCAGTTCTTTGAGTTTAGCTGCAAATTTTTGCAGTGTTACGGTTACAGGCTGTGGTGTGTTCAAATCTACGCCTGCATTCTTTAAAATGTTCAGCGAGTAATCGCTGCCACCTGCATGGAGGAAGCCAAGATATTTTTCCACTGCGCCGGTTTCATCGTTTAAGATACTGCTGGCGAAAGCAGTTGCTGCGCTGTAGCCTGTAGCGTATTTATAAACATAAAACGGTGTATAGAAATGGGGGATGCGTGACCATTCGCTGGCCAATTCGTTATCCACAGTTAAGGCTTTGCCGTAATAATCTTTGTTGCTTTGCAGCCAATAATTTTCCAGCTTCTCTGCTTGCAAAGAGCGGCCGGCAGTAATTTCACTGTGAATATATTTTTCAAATTCCGCAAACTGCACCTGACGGTAAACTGTGGTGCGTACTGCTTCCAAAAATTGATTTAAAAGATAGATTTTCTGCTCATCGCTGGCGTGCTTTAAAGTGTATTCCAAAAGCAGGTTTTCGTTTGTTGTGGAGGCAACTTCCGCACAGAAGATGGTGTATTCGGAATTTACATAAGTCTGCGCCTGGCTGCTGTAGTAGCTGTGCATAGCGTGGCCCATTTCATGGGCAATGGTGGAGATGCTGCTATAACGCTTTTGGTAATTGAGCAGGACGAAGGGGTGAACCCCGTAAACTCCCCAAGAATAAGCACCGGAACGCTTGCCTTTGTTTTCGTAAATATCAATCCAGCCTTCGGTAAGACCTTTATGCAAAGTTTTTAGATAATCTTCGCCTAAAGGTGCTAAAGCAGTTTCTACTTTGGCACAGGCTTCGGGGAAGGTGCAGGCAAAGCTGTCACCTGCGGTAGAAAGCGGCATATATAAATCGTAGGGATGAAATTCATCCACGCCAAGAACGTCTTTTTTGAGCTTGATATATTCATGCAGCGGCGCAAAGTTGTCATGTACGGTTTGGATTAAACCGTCGTAAAGGCTGGTCGGGATATTATCCTCTGCTAAGGCAGCTTCCAATGTATCTTTGTAATTATGTACGCTGGCATAGAAATAAGCTGTGCGTGCGCTGCCTGTGAGCGTGGTGGCAAGAGTGTTGCGGTATTTATGATATGTTCCCATCAGGCCTTTGAAGGAATTTTTACGCAGCTCACGATCTTTAGAAGTCATATTTAGCAGATAGTTGCCTTCGCTGACGCTGTGCTTATTACCTTCGCTATCGGTAATTTCCGGGAACTGCATATCTGCACTGACGAGAGCACGGAAGGCGGCGCTGGCTGTACCTGTTGCCAGATGGCTTTGGGCAAAAATAGCTTCTTTATCTGCGGATAAAACGTTTGCAGACAGGCGCAGCAGGTTTTCAATATAGAAGCGGTATTCGCCAAGTGCAGGTTCTTCACTTAACATTGCTTCTACTTTTTCTTTGCCTAAGCCTAAAAGTTCCGGTTCGATAAAGGAATTAGCACTGGTGAAAGCGGCAACAAGGCCTTCTGCTTCTCCCGCTAGGGCTTGTAAATGTTGGTCGGTGTTATCTGCATCCTGCTGCAGGCGGGCGTAGGCATAGATTTTATCCAGCATTTGCGCCAATTCCTCTTGCAGCTTCAATACTGAAAGCAGGGTGGAAGCGGTTGTAAGCATGCCTTGCATTGCTTTAAGCTGTGGTAGTTTTGCCTTGAAGTTTTCACAGGCAGTTTGCCAAGCATTTTCTGTAGCATAGATATCCTCTACATGCCATTTACAGCTGGCAGGGATTTTTGCACGCGCAACATTGCTGCCATGCGCAGGAATATTTATATTTTTTTCAGTCATTTTAAATCAGCTCCTTGCAAATTTCTACAAATTACTCTATCATTATACCATACAAAGATGATGATTAGTGTAACATAAAGTGAATTAGTTATGGCTAATACGGAAAAGAGGATTGCGATGCAGGTTGTTTTGAGTGCGATTAACAGTAAATATATTCATACAGGCCTTGGACTGCGTTATGTGGGCGAATATGCCAAAACGCAGGGGCATGAAGTTAAGCTGATAGAAGAAACTATAAATACACCGATTTTGGCAGTTTTAGAAAAAATTATGGCAGAGAAAGCGAAAGTGTATGGCTTTTCAGTGCATATCTGGAATAAACCTTTTGTATTTCGCCTGATTCGTATGCTGCGCCAGCTGCGTCCGGAGGCAGTTATTGTTATCGGCGGGCCGGAAGTGGCGTTCGATGCAGAGCGCATTTTTGCAGAATTGCCGCAGGCTGATTACATTGTGCAAGGTGAAGGAGAGCTGGTTTTTAGCGCACTTTTGACTTATCTGGAACGTGGTGGGGTTATACCCAAGCATATTGCTTACCTGGAAGGCGGGGAGGTAAAACTGAACGGCGGCACGACGGTGATAGAAGATTTATCTTTGCTGCCTTTTCCGTACCCTGATTTAGAGCAAGTGCTAGCGGAACATAAAATTGTTTATTATGAATGTACGCGTGGCTGCCCGTTTAACTGCGCTTATTGTTTGTCGGGCATTTCCCGCAATGTGCGTAAGCGTCCGCTGGAATTAGTTTTGCGTGATCTGGATAGATTTATTGCTTCCGGTGTGCCATTGGTGAAATTTGTAGATCGCACCTATAATTTAGATGAAAAATATTTCCTGCCGATGATGCAGTATCTGGCACAGGCGCAAACGAAGGCAACCTTCCATTTTGAAATTAAGGCTGATATGCTTTCTGAGCAGGTTATGGAATTTTTGGCGACAGTACCTAAAGGACGTTTTCAGCTGGAAATTGGTATTCAAAGTACGCATCAGCCTACTTTGAAAGCGATAAACCGCCAAGATAACTGGGAAAAATTGGCAAGCAATGTTAAACGTTTACTTTCTTTTGGCAATATGCATATTCATGTGGATTTAATTGCAGGATTACCTTATGAAGATTTACCCACTTTTGCTAAATCTTTTAATGATGTTTATGGTTTGGGGGCGCATATGCTGCAGTTGGGTTTTTTAAAGGTATTGCCGGGAACGCAGATGCGCAAAGAGGCTACGCAGCATGATTTGCGCTATATGGATGAACCGCCTTACGAAATTTTGGCGACGAAGTATATGCCTTATGAGGATATGCAGTATCTTAAGCATTTGGATAATATTCTTGACCAGACGGCCAATAGCGGTAATTTCCGATATACGCTGCGAGCTTTGTTGCGCGTTTCGCAAATGGACGCGTTTGCCTTCTATAAACAGCTGACAAACTGGTGGGTTAAGGCTGGTCATTATCCGCAGACGCATAATGCGAAGGGTGTGGCAGCAATATTAAAGCAATTTATTGAAGAAAACTATGCAGCGCAGCAAGCAGAGCTTCTGGAAATTTTGCGCTTTGATGTGTTCTGCGATATTCCGCAATGGCGACCTGAGTGGCTGGCATGGAATACAGAAGCTATTTTTACAGCTGTTTCTAATTTTTGGCGTAATGAAGAAGTTGTGCGCAAATATATTCCTGCGTATAAATTTAGCAGCTGGCGACAGATTCATAAGTTATATCCTATTGAGCTGTTTAAGTTGGATTGGCGCAGTGGGGAAGCAGGCGAATTTTATGTGATGTTAGATAACAGTGGAGAGCAGAAAAAAGTTTTAATTTTGCCGCTGTGAAGCAAAAAAGGATAGAAAAAGCAACTTTTTTCAAAGTTTTTTAGAGAAATTTGAGAGGGTGCAAAGCGTGTATACAAGATACTTTGTTTTTCCACTAGCCCAAGTGTATCACGAAAAAACTTGAAAAAAGTTCAAAAAAGTGTTGACATAATATGACCTGCGTGGTATTATATAC
>CAVKDE010000020.1:0-8493 GCA_963654835.1 Duodenibacillus sp.
CTTTTCACAGTTAGTTTTATTGTCCTGTCATTATTCTGCACTTCCAATGTATAATTAGGCTGCGGAGTAATGCTATCATTAATCTTGTTTTCAATATCCAGACAAGCCTGTTTTATATCGGGTAAACCTTTGATATTACCATCATCATCAACGCCGAAAAAAATTTCTCCACCATCGTAATTGGAAAAAGCACTAACTGTTTTCAAAAATGTATTGGTAATTGCTTCTTTAAATTCAATTTGTCTCGTCTCACGCATATTTATCGCATCCTTTCCACTTTTCTTAACTATAATTATATGCGTAAACACGCAAAAAAGCAATCGTAAAAAATTACGATTGCTTTTTTGATTGCTTGCTATTGAAATGCTCAATATCTTTTATTCTTCCGGATGCAGCTTGATGCACGCCGCGCGCACCGCACGGTGCCAGCCGCGCAGGAGATGCTCACGCTTTTTGGCATCCATGTTCGGCGTAAAGCTTTGGGCGATAACGTGATTTTTCTTGATAGCTTCTTTATCCTGCCAATAGCCCACTGCAAGACCAGCCAGATAAGCAGCACCCATCGCCGTCGTTTCAATGCATTCGGGACGCTCCACCTTTACGTCAATAATATCTGCCTGCGTCTGCATGAGGAAATTATTAGCGCACGCACCGCCATCCACCTGTAAGGAAGAAAGCTTAATACCGCTATCTTCTTCCATAGCTTTCAGCACGTCGTATACCTGATAAGCAATGGCTTCGAGCGTTGCGCGCACAATGTGATTGCGGTTTACTCCGCGCGTTAAGCCAACAATCGCCCCACGCGCGTACTGGTTCCAGTGCGGTGCGCCAAGGCCCACGAACGCAGGCACCATATAACAGCCATTGGCATCAGGCACAGCCTGCGCCATCGCTTCTGATTCCGCCGCATTACGGATTAAACCCAGCTCGTCACGCAGCCATTGGATAGCAGCACCGGCAACAAAGATAGAACCTTCCAGCGCATATTCCACCTTGCCATCTACACCCCAGGCAATAGTAGTAACAAGGCCATTTTTACTATCCACAGGCGTTTCACCTGTATTCATCAGCATAAAACCGCCTGTGCCATAAGTGTTTTTCGCCTCTCCCGGAGCAAAGCAGGTCTGCCCGAACAAAGCGCATTGCTGGTCGCCCGCAGCTCCAGCGATAGGAATTTTTACCTCGAACAATTTGGCATCCGTCGTGCCATAAACGCAGCTAGAAGGCTTAACCTCCGGCAGCATTTCCTTCGGCACACCCAAAATGGTCAAAATTTCCTCGTCCCACTCCAGCGTATGAATATTAAACATCAAAGTACGCGATGCATTAGAATAATCCGTTACATGCACTTTGCCACCGGTCAGCTTCCAAATAATCCAGCTGTCAATCGTACCAAAAAGCAGCTTGCCTGCCTCTGCCTTCTCGCGCGCGTGCGGTACGTTCTCTAAAATCCAATGCAGCTTGGTTCCGGAAAAATAAGCATCCAAAACAAGGCCTGTTTTCTCACGGAACATATTGGCATAACCACGAATCTTCAGCAAATCGCAATATTCCGCTGTGCGACGACACTGCCACACAATCGCTTTGCAAATAGGGCGGCCTGTATCTTTATCCCATACCACGGTAGTTTCACGCTGATTAGTAATGCCAATGCCCGCAATATCCGCAGGTGTTGCATCCAGCTTGCTCATTGCCTCATACATCAGGCCAACCTGCGTTGCCCAGATTTCTTCCGCATCATGCTCAACCCAACCTGCCTGCGGGTAGTATTGCGTAAACTCCTTCTGCGCTACGCTGCAAATTTCTCCCTGCTGATTGAACAAAATGCAGCGACAGCTCGTAGTACCTAAATCGAGAGCCATAATATATTTGTTATTCATTGCGTCACGACCTTTCTTTAATCTACATATATCATAATACAAAAAAGAGCTGACGACAACTGTCAAATTGCGTCAGCCCCAAGGCGAAATAGAAAGTATCAGATGCGAGTAATGGCGACGACGGCGTATGAATAATACTCCTAGGAGCCATTACGAAGCAGATGGTGCTTTATCTTTCGCCTTAAAATTACAGATTAGGTAAGAACATAACCAATCCCGGAACATAAGTTACGATTAAGAGCGTAATCAAAAGTGCCAAAATAAACGGCCAAACTTCTTTAAAGAACTCGCCCAGCGGCGTATCCGTTATCGCGCACACCGTAAACATCATCGAGCCAAAGGGTGGCGTCAAGCCGCCAATCATAATATTAACAATGCAGACAATACCAAAGTGAACAGGATCAATGCCCAGCTTCGTAACAACAGGGACAAGGAGCGGTGCTAAAATAATCAGTGCTGCACCACCTTCAAGGAACATGCCTAAAACAAGCAGCAGCACATTCACCAGCATCAGCATCATATAAGGATTGCGGGTGAAATCAAGCATCGCAGAAGTAATCTGCTGCGGAATACGCTCCCAGTTTAAGTAATAACCAAAGAAAGAAGCAGCAACGATAATCAAAACAACAGAGCTTGTACCATAGATAGTTTCCTTCATAATCGGCCATGCGTATTCCCATTTCAGCTCCTTATAAATAAAGGCACCAACAATCAGGCAATACACAACAGCCACAGCACCAGCTTCGGACGGGGTGAACATACCCATACGCAGTCCGGCGATAATACCGAACGGGAACAGCAGCGCCCAGATAGATTCTTTAAGCTGCGTCATAATTTCGCCGAAGGTAGCAGCCTTTTCACGCGAAGGTTTGTAACCACGCTTTCTGGAAATAATAGCTACAACAATCATCATAGAAACAGCCATCAAAACGCCAGGCACATAACCGGCCATGAACATTTTGGTAACAGATACGCTGGCAATCAGCGCGTAAATAATAAGGTTAATACCAGGTGGAATAACAGGCGTGCTCGCAGAAGAAGCTGCGGTAACAGCAGCACTGAACGCCCTGCCATAGCCACGTTTTTCCATTTCCGGCACCAGCATTTTGCCTTGCATAGCAGCGTCCGCATTCGCACTGCCGGATACGCCGCCCATGAGTAAGCTCAGCAGCACGTTTACCTGCGCCAGGCCACCAGTCATATGACCCATAAGAACATCGGTAAACTTCATCAGCTTATCGCTGATACCGGCATAATTCATAATAGAACCGGCCATGATGAAGAAAGGAATTGCCAACAGCGGGAAGGACTGCGTACTGGTAATAATACGCTGGAACACTAAATGCGCAGGAGAAGTAGCATCAAGGAAGGTGAAATAAGAAATCGTTGCGCCAAAGAGAGCGTAAGCGATAGGAATGCTAGAAAAATAAAGGACAAAAACAATTATCACGGGTAAATATGCCATTATTTTTCCTCCTTACCCTGGCCGCTGATATCCTGCCAGACAAATTTAATAGAATACAAAGTCATCAGCACAAAAGCAATGAGCACAGAAGCACTAATATAAACGGAAGATACACCCAAAACAGGCGTCATCTTCGTGTAAGATTTAGAAATATACAAAACAGAAAGATAGGCCATATAACCATTCAAGCCTACGAGGATGATATCGGTAATCAGCATTACTGCCTTTTGCAAACCGGCAGGCATCTTTTTGACGATGATATCTACACCAACGTGACCACGGTGCTTGAATACTGCTACCGCACCGATAAATACAGACCAGACAAAGCAGCCTGTAGCAACTTCCTCCGACCATACCAGTCCCGAGTTAAAAATATAACGCAGGATAATGTTGATAACAACGAGGATAGTCGTAATGCTGATAAAAAATGCAGCGACTAAATCTTCTAAGTTATTTAGAATAAAGCTTAGGTTTTTACTCAAAATTTTACCTCCATATATAATATGTATAAATTACGCAAAGGAAGCGTTCCATTCATAAATTAAACGGAACGCTTCACAATTAGCCTACTTAATATTACTAATCAAAACTTATTTAGCGGAGCGGATTTTAGCCAGTTCAGCTTTCAGTTTTTCATAGATACCAGGAGTTGCGCCTTCTTTTTCTTCCATTTGTTTGAAGACAGGCTCAGTTGCTTTTTCAAAAGCAGCATGGTCAACATCGTTGAATTTAACGCCTTTATCCTGCAACTCTTTGTAAACTTTGTTGTAGGATTCGGTAGAAATCTGAGTCATTTCTTTGCCGCCATTAGCAAATTCTTCAGCAACGATTTTTTGGTCTTCAGGAGACAGGCTGTTGAATACTTTGATGGAAATATAAACACCACAGGTACCCAGGAAGTGTTTAGTAGTAGCTACATTTTTAACATGCTCATAGCATTTGGTACCGATGTTAGTGAATTCGGAGCCTTCCAGACCATCAACAACGCCTTGGGAAACACCGGAAAGAGTTTCAGAGAACGGCAGGCTGGTAGCAGTTGCGCCCATAGCATTGATGGTATCAATGAACAGCTTGCTGCCCGGAGTACGCAGTTTCAAACCTTTCATGTCTTCCGGTTTGGTGATAACTTTGTTAGTCATAACATTGCGGAAACCAAAGATATAATCCAGAGCCAGAACTTTAATGCCTTTGTCCTCAGCTTTTTTAACCATATCTTTTACGAGCGGGGTTTCAATCATTTTTTCATATTCATCATAGGATTGATACAGCATCGGACCAACCAACGGTTTGAAATCCGGTACATAGTCGCCCAGATAAGACGGGTCTTCTACAGAGATGAAGTTTGCACCACTAGCAACCTGCTCCAAACCATCTTTGTAGCAAGCTAATTGGTTTTGGCCATAGCATTGAATTTCAACGCGGCCATTGGTTCTTTTGTTGATGCGTTCAGCAACCAGCTCCATAGATTTGTAAAGCTGTTCGTCAGGAGAAAATACATGGCTTAATTTCAGGACAACTTTTTTGTCAGAGCCTGCAGCCTTGTCATCAGCCTTTTTGTCACCGCCGCAGCCAGTGAGAGCGAGCATCATTACTGCCATCATAAGCAAAGCAACTATCTTTTTCATATTCATCCTCCTAAATTTTCTGTTGAAATTTGTTGAATTTTTTCGGTAAGTTGCACTTCCGATAGGTCTCTGCTATCATCTTAGCAGAGTGACACAAAATTGTCAACATTTTTACGTACATTTAACGAAGTCGCTCCCCGTCTGGTTTTTGGACACATTTTGTCCGTTATGGTCATTTTACGTCCCGCTTGTTTTTCTTTTAAAGATGTGGTAAGATACTGTTGAAAATTGTTGAAAAAACAATTGAAAAAAAGTAAATCAAATCAGACTAGCGAGAAAGCGTCAGAGACGAAGAAACTCGACGAAGGCGTACTAAAAGTACGTCTAGGAGAGTTTCTGAAGTATATGGCGTTTTATCGCGGTCTTGCAAAAAAGGAGAATAAAATTATGACGAAAATTTTTGCCCACAGAGGCTTTAGTGGTTACTATCCCGAAAACACCATGCTCGCTTTCCAAAAAGTAGCAGAAGAAACTGTTGCTGACGGTATTGAATTAGATATCCAGCTCACCAAAGATGGAGAAATCGTCATCATGCACGATGAAAAACTGGACCGCACCACTAATGGCAGCGGCTGGTTGAAAGATTACACCTTAGAAGAACTCAAAATGCTCTCTGTTGGCGTAAACGTCAAAGGCTTCTTCCCGCGCCAGACTATCCCTACCCTGCGTGAATATTTCACCTGGCTGAAAACCACCAAACTCATCACCAATATTGAGCTGAAAACCGGTGTATTTGAATATGAAGGTATTGAAGAAAAGCTCATCGCTATGGTCAAAGAATTTGGTCTGGAAGAACAAATCTGGTATTCATCCTTCAACCATTACACCATCGCCAAAATCAAAAAACTGATGCCCAAAGCTAAATGTGGCCTTTTAATGGACACCTGGCTGATGAACGTAGGTGCTTATGCTGCCAGCCAAGGCGCAGCAACGGTTAATGCCTGCAGCTACTTCTGCTGCAAGGAAGGCGTAGCGAAAGATTTGCACGCACACAATGTCGGCCTTCAAGCCTGGACGCCGAACGATGCTGAACTGATGCAAAAATTAGTTGACACCGGTGTAGATACACTGATTACCAACTTCCCAGACATCGCTGCTAAGGTTGTTGGCAGATAATGCCGAAAAAGGTAACGCTCAAGGATATTGCGGCCAAAGCAGGCCTTTCTCCCGCCAGTGTGTCCATGATTTTAAACAGGCGCAGCATTGAACGCTTTAATGCGGAAACTGTTGAGCAGGTTTTTGCGCTGGCAGAGAGCCTGGGTTATAAAAGCAGTAAAGAAAAGGCTTATGCCCTCATCAAGCCATCAGATACGCTGATTATTATCATCTGCCCTTCGCTGTTCAACCCTTTCTACACCACAATTATTCAAGGGATTGAAATCGCGGCACGCAAACATGGTTATGTCACCTCCGTGCGTACCACTTATTGGGATACGGATACAGAACGCTTTATCATGGAGCAATCTCGCAAGTTTAATGTCGCTGGCGTAATTTTTGCTATGATACCCCAGCAGCCACAGCTCGCCTACGATTTAAGCAAAAGCGTTCCCGTAGTCGCCATCGGTGACAGGCGTGGCGATTTAGAATTGGCAACGGTGGATATGAACAACTTCACCGCCGGCCAGCTTATCGGCAAACATCTTACGGATTTAGGACATAAACGCATTGCGTACCTTTCCACAACGCTTAACGAGCAGCACACTTCGCGCGTGCGCCGCTGCCAGGGGTTAGAAGCTGCCTGCGCCGCCGCCAACGCCCAGCTACAAATTTTCACCAAAGAAATCACGCCTGACTACGAACTTTCGCACGTTGACGTAGAATACGCGACAGGCTACGAGCTAGCAAACAAATGCCTTGAGCAGGCACCTGAAACCACCGCCATTGTCACCATTAACGACATGGTTGGCTACGGTGCGTATAATGCGATTATTGATAAAGGCCTGCGTATCCCGGAAGATATCAGCCTGTGCGGGTTTGATAACATCTTCCCCTCGCATCTGCGCGGGGTAAGTCTCACCACAATAGATAATTCGCTCACAGAATGTGGTAAGAGTGCCTTCAAGCTTTTGCAGGAAGAAATTGCCAGCTACGAACATCACGGAAAATTTGAGCCGATTACGCATGTGGAATACAAATGTCGCCTTATCGCTCGCTCCAGTAGCGGCAAAGCTCCTCAGCGTTGACAATTTCTGCCAGATACTGTAAAATAAAACCTACATATTTCCTATGAATCTAAGAATTGTGCAGGTTTTTATCATGAATAACAAATATACAACAGCACTTAAAGCTGCTTTTCCGCTAACGCTGCCAATTTGCGCAGCGTTTCTTTTTTTAGGCATCTCTTATGGCTTTTACATTTGCAGCAAAGGCTTTTCGCCGTGGTATCCGTTTTTCACCAGTGCGCTGGTCTTTGCAGGCAGCATGGAATTCGTGCTCGTCACCATGCTTTTAAGCCCGTTTAATCCGCTGTACTGCTTTTTTATGGCCCTGATGATTAACTCGCGTCACTTATTTTACGGCCTGACGATGCTGGAAAAATATAAAAATACAGGTCTCAAAAAATTCTATCTGATCTTTGGCATGTGCGATGAATCCTTCGCCATTAACTGCAATGTAGATATCCCCGAAGGCATTGATAAAGGCTGGTTTATGACCTTTGTCAACCTTTTAAACCAAATCTATTGGGTAGCAGGCGCAACGATTGGCGGCATCTTAGGCAGCAGCCTGGCGATTAACACTAAAGGACTTGATTTTGCCCTTGTTGCGCTCTTTGTAGCCATCTTCGTCAGCCAGTGGCAGGCAACAGAAAATCATAACCCTGCTATTTTAGGCATTATCATTCCACTTATCTGCCTCATGCTTATAGATCCGCAAAGCTTTATCCCGCCCGCCATGCTCATTATGCTGGCAGTTTTCATCACCGCTTATTACAAAGGAGGCATTAAATTATGACCTTCACCGAGCAAATCATCACCATCGCCGCCGTTGTCGCAGGCACGATGGTAACACGCTTTTTACCGTTCATCCTCTTTCCCGCCAATAAAAAAACGCCACCACTGGTAGCGTTTCTTGGCAAAGTGCTGCCTACAGCTGTTATGGGCATGCTTGTTGTGTATTCTTTAAAAGATACGCAAATTTTAACAGGTGCACATGGCCTGCCTGAGCTAATCGCTGTTGCGCTCACCGTGCTGCTGCAGGCAACAGTACGCAATCTGCTTTTGACGATAGCAGCAGGAACGATAGGATATATGCTGCTTGTGCAATATGTGTTTGTGTGAAAAGTTGAATGCTAATAAAAAAGCCGCCATCCCTGGCGGTTTTTTTATTAGCATTGCCACACCCCTGTAACAAGCTACACGTTAAATAGAGGAGAAGGAGAATTTGAAGTTTTCTTAGTAATCTTTAAGCAAATTGTCCGATTTGCTTTTTTACAAGCTTTAGGTGAAATCAATATTTCGACCCACACCAGACATTCAAAAAAACCGTCTTTGCAAGCAAAGACGGTTAATGCGCACACTTAAGA
>CAVKDE010000020.1:8503-12071 GCA_963654835.1 Duodenibacillus sp.
CTGTCGCTCGCAGGTCAAGCATCTGCTTGTACAAAAAGCTTTGCTGACTCCAGCGAACTGTTACAGCGGCGGGACCGTATGGGATTTCACCAATTAGCTCTTTATACGAAATATTGATTTGATGTTTTAATTATACCTGTTCTCATTAAGAATGTCAATACTTTAAAGAGAAGATTCTCGAAAATTTTTATGCGTTAACTATTCCTAATAAGCAAGCTAGTCACGATTATAACACCATAACTACCTTGCTTATTTTTATTTATAGGCTGCTAGCTGCTTCAAAAGATAGTGCTTATATTCCTCGCGCACACTTTCCGGCGCAGTGATAATCACATTACCGCCAAAGCCGGCCACCCAGCCGAAAAAACCTTCCTGCGCCTGCACATCAACGCTTGTAGAAAAATATTCTTTATCCTCACCGCAATCATACATATTAATCTTATTACCAAACATCGCCAGCACATCAAGGCGACACCTCTGCTTGCAATGCAAATTCACCCGCTGCGTATCGCCAAACCACATATTAATATGCTCACGCAGGTAATCGCTAATATTCTTGCCTGCTCTCACCAGCTCCTGATAAGTGCTGCTGTCTTTAAGCGGTTTTCCCTCTGCCTCCTCATCCATCAATACATCCACCATACGGGAGAGACGGTAATGGCTAAAATTGCTATGCTCACCAGTGCAGCCAATCAGGTAATAATCATTCTTCGCCGTCACCAGATAATACGGGCTGACATGATACACCTTGCCTGCATTCGCCAAATCTTCCTTTTTAGGTTTGGGCAGATACTTCGGATTGTAATGGAAAGTAATCTGCTTATGTTCACGAATAGCTTCCAAAACTTCATAAAAATTATTTTTGGCGTTCTTTGTTGCTACGTTCAAGCTCTCGTCGCGAAGCACAACCTTTTGCAAAAGCTCCTTATCCGCCTTTGTGCCCAAGGTCATAATTGCTTCCACCATCTCTCTGGCATCCTGCGCAGGCAAAAAGCGTGCCGAAGCAACTGCATCTGCCAGCATCTTTAGCTGATAACCTTTGAATGCTTTGTTATTATTCGCCATAAACTTGCCCTCGTTATGGTTTTTACACTCTTCCAGCTCATAACCGCAGGCAGAAATAGTCTGCAAATCGCGCATGATGGATTTACGATCCGCACTAATGCCATAATCGGCAGCCAGTTTTCCCAAAATCTGCGTAATGTTGAGCGGGTTATCAGCATCCGTATTCTGCATATATTCAAAAACTCGCAGCAAGCGATATTTTTTAGGATTTTTAACGTCCGTTTCAATCATAGCTATCAACCTCTCCTTCGCCAGAAACTATCATACTGTAATTTTGTCAAGGAATTTATATAACTATTATACTTGTAATGTTATCCCAAAAACAGGATAGCTGTCAAGAAAGCTCTTAACTGTGCAGAATTTCTGCCTGATTAGAATGAATAATAGCTGTATATTCGCGTGCATTCCGTAATCAATATATCAATAGGCTTTGGCAAAACATAACTTTTAAGCAATGCCTTAAATTTATCGCCCATATAACCATGCGTGCGAAAATCACCAGTGTGCAAAATGCGCTTATCCGGCGTTTCGATAAGAAACATCATCGCCGCTGTTGCAGAATGATCTACAGTAAAAGGTGTAATCTTAATATCGCCAACCTGAATAACATCCTGCGCCCAGATAACATGCGTATGCTGAGCGTCTTCTAAAAGCTCCACCTGCTTTTGATAATCTACATCATGTTTTGCTAACGCGCGATAAATGTTTAGCATTACATCGCGGCACAGGCTGCTCATGTAAAGCGGAATCTCCGGTAGAAGTTTGGCAAAACAGCCAACATGGTCGCCATGGTAATGTGTAAAAAACACTGCGCCGTACTGCGCTTTGCCATAAGTCAGACCTTCAACTTCTAATTCAGCCTGATGCTTGCTCCCTGGCAAATTCTCGCCAAAGTCAATACAAATTTTTGTTGTATCTGTGCTAATTAACGTCACGCAGCCACCAATCTGGTCGGCGTGCAGAAATTTTACGTTTGTAGACATAGTATACTTCCTCCCTAGCAAAAAAAATTTAGCTATTACATTCTTTATATAGTTTTCAAAGAACTTTGTGAGAATAGTATACGATAAGCGATATGGCAAAAATGACATAGCAGAAGTTTATTTTAGGGCAAGAAAAAAGCTGCAGCGCGAACCGCAGCGAATAGAATTTATTCAATTATTTTTTCGCTATAATATTTCTGCTTAGGACTCTTCGGCGAATTAGGCAACAATAGCTTAATCACTCCCTGCTCAACTAAAGGCTGCACGTATTGCTTAATAGCGTAAGTCGCTGTCTTTACACCCAAAAAATTACAAATTTCCTGTCTGCTTCTCGGTGTACGACAAAAGTCAACTAAAGCATTATTATCATCGCTTTCATTAATAACTTTCTTGCTCAACCTAACAATAAAACTTCCTCTTTCATCTAAAAATTCCGCTGGTCGTAAATGGTAGGCTTTCATCTCACGCCTGATAGTCGGAATCCCGGAATATCTGTTTTCTGTAATCCCCAAAACTTCCAAAGCAGCTGCAATAACAGGATTGCGCGTATCAGCCTGCACTTTGCCTAACTGATCTATGCTCATTCTCCCATAAATTCCACCAGGATTACGTATCTCCAATCTATCATCATACATAATCAGCTGAATAGGCATGCCTTCCGTATGCATACTGTAATCACGATGCACCAAAGCATTTAAAACAGCTTCTCTGACTGCAGCAAGCGGATAATCTGTCTTGTCCTCTCGCTTTCCCGTATTAGGATTTACTATCGTTTTATGACGCATATTGCGTTTGACAAATTGCAACGCATTTTCCAGCATCAACGGAAGCGGTCCTTCTATACGCACATTATCTAAAAAACGTGCTCCATCTTTATCAACATCACCAATTTCATTTCCAGGCACAACAACAGCAGTAATACACAACTGGGGGAAGTAAGCCTGCGGATACGGACTGAATAAAAGCACACTGCTTAAAGTCACACCACCATTGCGCGTTATACTCATCAGTTCACGAATACTTTCGTCGCTTAACTTAGCAAGGTTAGGCTTTCCTTCTTTCAACAAAAGCATATATTTTTCTAAAGCAGTTTTATCCAATGCGTCTAACGTCGCACGTGAAACTTCGCGTATATCATCCTGATATTTTTTACGATACGCTTCATAACTATAAACCTCATATTCCGTCATGGGTTCATCGCTATCACCAATACGCGTATATGAGCCTTTTAATCTGCCTCGCCCTTTGTAATAACAAGGGCGTTCAGCAACATCTATAGCCGGAATTTCAGCAGCCACAAAAAATTTTCCGTTTTTTTCTACAACTGTCAACACAGGTCTGACGACAGGCTCCATCTGCAAGCACTGCTCATTGATTTTCTTTTGAATATCCTGCGCATCATAAACGCCAACTTCTTGATAATCTTGTTTTTCATCAACACCAAAAATAATTACACCGCCATTATCCTGATTAGAAAAACTAGACAGTGAATCATATAAACGTGACGGGCAGCCATGCTC
>CAVKDE010000021.1:0-11670 GCA_963654835.1 Duodenibacillus sp.
GCATACCATTACCTAAAACAAAGCCTGCAACTAAAGCTGCAGCAATCCATTTTTTATTCTGCATAACCAGTACCTCCTTCATTCTCTGCAAAATTTGAACATAACAGAAATAATCTTTATTATATAATTCGACGGTACTAGCAAAAAGCCTTGCGGTAAATTTGTGAAATAAAAGCGTTATTTTTTCGCCATCATCAAGCCATCACTCTGCGCACGCAGGGGCACTTTTAAAACCTGTCCCGGATAAACATATTTCGATTTCAAATCATTGGCTTTGCTGATACGATACATTACTTCACGCACATCCTCTTTATCATCAGCATGACGCGCAGCAATCTCCCACAGGCTTTCGCCATTATTAACAACAACAGTATGAATATGATAATCACTGTAATCGACATTTTGCAGCGTATAACCAGTGAACAAAAAGCAAAGAACGCAGAAACTCAATAAAATCGTTTTCATGTTTTCCACCACCTAGCAAATTCTTGTTTGTCTATATTGTAATGCTAAGCGTGAACTTTGTCAACTGTTTTGTGAATTTTTGTTTGTTAATTTTTATCATTTTGCGAACATATAACTTTACTTTATGCGTTTTTGTGTATAGTAAAAAGCAGCTGGCATTTTAAAAATACCAACTGCTTTTTTGCTGCATTTTAATGCACAACCCACATATAAAACGGTATCGCCACCACCGCCAGCACTGTGCTGACTGCTGTAAGCATCGCCGCATATTTGTAATCGCCGCCATAACCTTTTGCTACAATCGCCGTATTTGTCATCGCCGGCATAGCTGCCATAATCACAAACACCTTCTCCATCATGGCATCCAGGTGGAAAAAGGGAATAATCAAAAACACAATCCACGGACAAATTAAATAACGTCCCAGCATCGCCACAACCAATTCTTTACCCACAGCAATTTCCTGCCAGTTCGTCTTACTCATAGCAATACCGATAAAAAGCATTGCCAGCGGTGTTGTCATGCTGCCAAGATAATGAAAAGATTTAAAAATTGCCTCAGGCAGCGAAAGTTCCAAAAGCACCATCACCACACCCAGCAAAAAGCCCATTAGCGGCGGTGACATAATACTTTTAAGCGTTTTTTTGCTAAAAAGCGGCGCCTCCGCCCCACTGCCAATAGCTAAATCATGAAAACCAATCGTCCAGAACAACGTTGTATTCACCATATAATAAATCATAATATACGGCGCGCCTGCATCGCCAAACAGCGCAATACCTAAAGGCAGACCAATAAAAATCGTATTGCTGAACGCCACGCAGATAGAAAAAATTCCCCGATGCGCACGCGGTACGCCAATGAGCTTCGCAATCAAAATACTGATGGCATAACCTGCCAGCATGGAAATAATTGGCACAATCAGGCCATGTGACAGCGTGATAAGCTGATCATGCTTAAAATTTGCCAAAATATTCGTCAGCATATAAGTTGGCAGGCAGACGAAATTTACCAGACGTGAAATCAGAGCCACGCTCTCCTCACTGAACCAGCCTTTGCGCTCCAAATAAAAACCGACAGCGATCATAATTACAATCGTCAGCACGCCATTGAGTGCGTGCAAAATTATTTCCATTCTACTTCCCCCTCAAAAAGCAAAACGCCGAAGCACCTGGCTTCGGCAGTGAAACTTTTAGTTTTTGGATTTTTTTACTTCTTCCAGTTTATTTTTCATCCAGTCAATCATTGCTACCTTGCCAAATTCATGCCAGGTTGTACATTCCGTGTTCTTAGCGATGTATTCGTTCCATTTATCCTGATTTACGTTTTCAACTTCCATCAGGTTCATAATACCGAAACCGCTGCGCCAGATCATATCATCCATTGAGGTGAACTTGCTGTTTTCCTGCAAAAATTTAGGGTTGAAGAGTTCCTGAAAAGATACCTTGTTCAAAATTTTACCCAGCTCTTTATCAGCAGTAAAAATGTCCAGATAGTGTTTAAAAGTTTTATCTAATTTATTCTTTTCCATCGTACATCCTCCAAAATTAGGTTATGGAATTATTTTAACACAAATTGAGGGGAATGGCACGCTATTTTTCTCTTTCTCTAAAGTATACGCATCCAAGCAGCTGCTGCATCTTGAATTCCTACTAAATTCATAGTAAAATGTAGACATTGAGAAAGGTTGTGACTCCAAAATGAAAATTTCTACGAAAGGACGTTACGCCCTGCGGTTGATGCTTGATCTTGCCATCAATCACACAGGCAGTTACATTCCCTTAAAAACCGTTGCCCAACGGCAGGAAATTTCCGATAAATATTTAGAGCAGATTATCCACCAGCTTAGCAAAGCAGGTTTTGTGCAAAGCGCACGCGGTGCGCAGGGAGGCTACCGCCTCGCACGCCTGCCTAAAGAATACACCATCGGTGAAATCCTGCGTTCGGTAGAAGGCAGCCTTGCTCCTGTATCGTGCCTTGATTGCGGCACGCCCTGCGACAAGATTGATTCCTGCATCACCATCGGTCTGTATAAAAAAATTCAGGCTGCTATTGATGGCGTTGTCGATAACACTACGCTGGAAGATATGATTAGCGATTACCGTGCTAAGCATCAGGTAGATTATAATATATAAGGAAGTGCATTGATTATGAGTAAAATTGCCCATCATTTAACCGACTTAATTGGTAATACGCCGCTTTTAGAAATTAGCAACTATGCTAAGGCTCTTAAATTACCATGTACGCTGCTTGCCAAACTGGAATATTTTAACCCTGCCGGCAGCGCGAAGGATCGCATTGCCTTTGCCATGATTGAAGATGCGCAAAAGCGTGGCTTCCTTGCAGCCAGGCTCTACTATCATTGAACCTACCAGCGGCAATACAGGCATCGGCCTTGCTTCCGTTGCCGCAGCCAAGGGCTATAAAGTTATCCTCACCATGCCTGATACCATGAGCCTTGAACGTCGCAACTTATTGCGTGCTTACGGTGCGCAACTGGTGCTGACACCAGGCAGCAAAGGTATGCAGGGTGCAATTGATAAAGCCAAAGAATTAGCTGACGAAATTGGCGGATCCTTTATCCCCAGCCAGTTTGATAACCCCGCTAACCCGGCAATTCATTATAAAACCACAGGTCCGGAAATCTGGCGCGATACTGATGGCAAAGTGGATGCATATGTTGCAGGCGTCGGTACAGGTGGTACGCTAAGCGGTGCAGGTAAATTTTTAAAGGAGCAGAACGCGGCAATTAAAATTTTTGCTGTTGAACCTGATACTTCTCCTATTTTAAACGGCGGTCAGGCTGGCCCGCATAAAATTCAAGGCATTGGTGCAAACTTTATTCCTGCCAATTATAATGCAGAGATTGTAGACGAAGTGCTGGATATCAGTGCAGAAGATGCTTATGCTACCTGCCGCCTGCTTGCTAAACACGAAGGTCTTTTAGTAGGCATTTCCTCAGGGGCAGCTGCTTATGCTGCAACTAAATTAGCACAGCGTGCAGAATTTGCAGGCAAAACTATTGTAGTGCTTTTACCTGACACGGGCGAAAGATATTTGACTACGCCTGGCTTTATTGAATAAATAATAGTGTCTATAAAGCACCATCTGCTGCATCATGGCTCCTAGGAGTATTAGCTATACGCCGTCGTCGCCATTCTTTGCATCTGGCACTTTCTATCCACTATTTAGTTCTAACATTGGAGGAGATTAATATGCTAACAAGACAACAAGCTTGGGAATTATTAACTGAATACAACAAAGACCACTTTCACCTGCGCCACGCGCTAACCGTAGAAGGAATTATGCGCTATTTTGCCAAAGAATTAGGCTATGGTGAGCAGGAAGAATATTGGGGCATTGTCGGCCTTTTACATGATTTGGATTTTGAACTTTACCCTGAAGAGCATTGCGTAAAATCGCAAGAACTGATGCGCAAGCACAATGTTGATGAAAGCATCATCCGTGCTACCGCCAGTCACGGTTACGGTTTAACCGCTGCTGATATTAAACCAGAACACCAGATGGAAAAAGTTCTCTTTGCTACCGACGAACTTTCCGGTCTGATTGGGGCAGCTGCTCTCATGCGCCCCTCTAAGAGCGTGCAGGACATGGAATTGAAATCCTTAAAGAAAAAATTTAAAGATAAAAAATTTGCCGCAGGCTGCAGCCGCGACGTTATCAAACAAGGCGCAGAAATGCTTGGTTGGGAGCTGGACGAGCTTATGGAAAAAACCATCGCCGCTATGCGCGTTGATGAAGCAGCTATCAACGAAGCCTGCGAAAAATCATGAAACGCTGCGGTATAATCTGCGCGGTGCTGCTTTGCAGCACCGCTTTTAGCTACGCCGCTACCCCGGATGCGCTTTGGCAGGATTACCAAAAAAATCCTGGCTACGTTTCCACTACGCCAACAAAGCCTGCGCCTACACCCACGCCACACGTAACTGTAGAAACGCAGGATGGCAGCGTCAGCGAGCCAACTACGCCCGAACAGGCTAAAGATAAGGCCGAAATACAGCCAGCGGATACGGAAAAAACTGCCGAAGAAAACAACGTAGAAACTGCGAAAGAAAATACTACGCAAAGCAGCGATGAGCCAACTACGCAGTCAAATACGCAAGAAGAAGCAAACGTAGTAAGCACCGAACAAGCTACTAGCGAAACAGTCGGTGAACAAGGCGACAGCAGCGTTTTCAACCAAACACCTACGGTAGAAGCAGGCAAAGCTCCCATTATCAGCAATAAGCCTGTTGCTTCCGCGGATAAGCCTAAACCCAAGCCCAAGCTAAACCTTGTGGGTAAACCACCACTGCCAAAACAGTTCATGCGCACCCCGCAGGCAGGCGATTTCACAAACATCTCCAGCATCAGCGGTGGTTACAGCGTCGCTGTGCCTGCCGCCTTTGGCAGCGACCCGCTCGCAACACTGCCGCAGGCAGAAGGAGCTATGCTCGTGCGCACAGCGAGCGATGACCTGATGTGTGCTGTAACCGTGCTAGACGCAGCTGATACCACCAGCTACAACGCTACGCAGCAGCTGCCACAATATGAAAACAAACACGTCTATTGGACATGGCAGCACGATGCCACGCTCATCTGGAACTGCACACTAAGCAGCCACAACGATTATCACGGCGACAAAATGCTGCTCGAAGCACAGGCAGAGCAAAATGGCAAAACCTACCAAATGCTTTTTGTCATGCCCATGGCACGCTTCACGGATTTACTGCCGCAGGCAGTATACTCTTTAAACAGTTTCCAACTAAACTAATAGGAACTACAAAAAGACCCGCAACCATTAAGATTGCGGGTCTTGCTTTTCGTCTAACCGCCTTGCGAATTATTCGCAGGTGAACGGCAGCAAAGCAACGCAGCGAGCGCGTTTGATTGCTACGGTCAGTTGGCGTTGATGTTTAGCGCAGGTGCCGGAGATACGACGCGGTAAAATTTTACCACGTTCGGTAACGTAACGGCGCAGCTTATTAACATCCTTGTAATCGATTTCTTCAACTTTATCAACACAGAAGCTGCAAACTTTTCTTCTGGGTCTTCTGCCTTTTTCACGTCTCATTGCATAACCTCCCTTAAATTAGAATGGAATCTCCTCATCAAAGGGAACCGCAGAACCGAAAGATTCCATACCGCCACCATTTTGGCTCGGTGCAGCATTATTGGAACGACTCGGATTAGAATTACTATGAGCAGCCATACTATCTGCTTTGCGTTCGATAAACTCGAAGCGATCAGCGATTACCTCGCTTACATAACGCTTAGAGCCATCCTTCGCATCATAGCTACGGACTTGCAGGCGGCCTTCAACCAGCGCGCGCTGCCCTTTGGTGAGACTGTTACCGCATGTCTCAGCCTGTTTACCCCAAATTACAACAGGGATAAAATCAGCTTCTCTTTGCCCATCTTGATTGGCAAAAGGTCTGTCTACTGCGAGAGTAAACTGACAAACAACTCTGCCGGTCTGTGTATAACGCACTTCCGGATCTCTAGTCAGTCTGCCTAAAAGAATAATCTTATTCATTGATTATTCACCCTTTCTGATAATCATATGGCGCAGTACTTCATCGGTAATTTTCATAACACGATCAAGTTCTTTAACAGCAGCGGCTTCAGCTTTGAAAGTTACGAGAACGTAAATACCTTCATTCAGGTCTTGAATCTCATAAGCAAGGCGTTTTTTGCCCCAACGATCGGTTTTTTCTACATTACCACCGTTTGCAGTGATGAGGTTTTCAAATTTAGCAATAACTGCTTCACAAGCTTCCTCTTCAACGGGTTTAACGATGTACATGACTTCGTATGCGTTCACGAAATCACCTCCTCCTTTGGACTTTGGCTCCCTTTTCTCTGGGAGCAGAAGAAGTATATATAATATATACAAGCTTAATAATTATATCATTGGTTTCCGTGCTTTGCAAGTGTTTTCACAAGGATTTTATGACAAATTTTACACTTTGCAGAGAAATATTTCCTTCGCAAGTTATATTACACTTCGCCCTCGTCCATAATGCCCAGCTTGCGTTTCCAATAGCGTGAATAAATTGCCCCCAAAGGATTATGTGCTAAAAGCCTGTCCTTAACCACAAGGTTCGTCACAGGACCAGCCGCATTCATATTAAAAATCGCGTCATGCCCCACGCACAGGCCGCAGGAAATATAAAGCTCCACGCCTTTTTCTGCCAAAAATTTTGCCTGAAACTTCGGGTTACACATCGCTTCATGCGCAAGCTCCGGCTTAACCTGTTTTAAATCCAGCTCTTTTTTAGGAAAGCTGCAGGTTTTGCAGCACACGCTGTAAAATTCAAAACCCTGCTGACGAAAATATTTTGCGATATAACGCGCTTCTTCGTTCAACCCAATGCAAAACGACATACCCAGTTTTTTATAACCCATTGCCTTGGCAAATTCTGCTGTTTCCTGCAAGCGGCAGATATTGCTATAAAACGTGCCTTCCACATAGGCAGCAGCATGCATAATTTTCAGTTCTTCCTCCGTATAAGCGTCCTTAACGTCCGCGAGCGGCACACCCGTGCAGTTCACGCCCTTAGTATAGCAAGCGTGCGAAGGACAATTTGCGCAATCACATTTCATTTTACATTCGCTCCCTTCAATATTGACCTTGTTAAGCTTATTGTAGCATAAAGCGCACACAAACTCCAATTTATCTGCTTGACAAAAAGCAACATCAGCAATATAATTACCTAAAATAATTACTTTAGATAACTATTTTAAGGAGTGATTTTTATGCCGCACACATTACCTATAGAAGCTATTAAAACTTTGCTCACCACCTGCCACGAAGCCAAACGTATTACAGAACTGCAGCCACCGCTGCCAGATGGTTTAACCCCAGGCAACCTCAAAGTTTTAGATTACATCGAACATTTGGAACGCACAGCGCAGCCACCAAAAGTGAGTGATATTGCGGATTTATTGCAAGTTACGCGCCCAGGCATTACTCGCTTGGTACGCGAGCTGGAAGCCATCCATGTTATCGAAAAAATAACCGATGTGCAAGATAAACGTATTGTCCGCCTGCGTCTTACAAGCGAAGGCCGCAAGCTGCATGCTTACTACATCGCGCAATACCATAGCTGGCTGGCTGCACAAATCACAGATATCAGTGAAGCAGATATACACACTACTGCAAACACCATTGCTAAATTGTACGCCATTATGTCTACACATACCCCAAAATTACAAGGTACAGCACCAACAGCACAGGTAAGAGGTGAAAGGAAATGACAAACAACACTCCCCGCGTGCTCGACGCACGCCTGCTCTTTTCCATAATCGCCGCAGGCATCATGTCCTTCAGCGGCGTTGTCGTAGAAACTGCTATGAACGTCACCTTTCCTACGCTCATGCACGAATTTAACATCGGTACCTCCCTCGTGCAATGGATAACCACAGGCTATCTTTTGGTGCTGGCACTCATCATCCCCACTTCCGCCTATCTGAAAAGACGCTTTGCAACACGCACTTTATTTATCACCGCTGTAACAAGCTTCTTAGCGGGCACACTGCTTGCTTCCTGGTCGCCAAATTTCCTCGTGCTGCTTTTAGGCAGGCTCCTGCAAGGTATAGGCACAGGCATTGCCCTGCCCATGATGTTTAACATTATTTTAGAGCAGGTTCCCGGCGAACGCCTTGGCTTTATGATTGGTGTCGCTTCGCTCATCACCGCCATGGCTCCGGCAGTTGGTCCGTCGCTCGGCGGTATGATTGTCAGCTACTTTGGCTGGCGCATGATATTTGTAAGCCTGCTGCCATTTTTGCTGCTTTCAGCAGCACTGGGCATAAAAAATATTCGTCAGGCAGGAAATTTAGAAGCTGGTACGCATTTTAATATTCCTTTGTATATTTTACTGATCATCGGCTTCAGCAGTTTAATTTTCGCCACCAGCCTTGCTTCTACCCAAGGCTGGCTCAGCAGCAAAGTTTTAGCCTTGTTCTTCCTGAGCCTTACCTCCCTTACGCTCTTTTTCCGCTTGTCGCTTAAAAGCCAGACGCCACTTTTGCACGTAGAAATATTTTGCTACGCTCCCTATACGCTCAGCACCATCAGCCTGCTGCTCGTAGGCTTTATCTGCCTTGGCTTAGGCTTTTTGATTCCAAACTACGCGCAACTCGTCAGTAATGCAGATGCCTTCACCGCAGGTTGCCTGCTGCTCCCCGGCTGCCTCTTAGGTGCAGCACTCGCGCCTATCAGCGGCCGCCTGCTAGACAAATTCGGTGCCAAACGGCCTATTCTTCTAGGCAACATTTCTATTTTCATCTCTGTACTTTGCTACAGCCTATATCCTGAAGAACTAAGCTCCTTGCTTTTCATCATCTTTTACCTATTCTTCGCCTTCGGCCAAGGCTTTTCCATGGGAACAATTATGACGAACGGACTCAGCCAGCTGCCAGAAAATCTCAACGCTGATGGCAATGCTTCCATGAATACGCTGCTGCAACTGGCGGGAGCAGTTGGCACAGCAGTAATCAGTACCATCGTTGCCACCGCGCAAGCTGTAGAACCAAGTAATCTAGCGCACGCAACTATGGTTGGCAGCAGGCACGGGTTTTATGTATTAACTATTAGTGCTGTAATTATCATCTGCTGCTCACTCAAAGTATTTGCGTTAATAAAGAAGCAGGAAAAATAAGGTAATCCCATAAAAATAAATATGCATTAAATAACAGTAGACATATATAATGGCAAAGTAATTTTCTTATCTACTACGCCTGTATTCTGTGCAGTCAGCTTATAACCCTTTTCTATCTGCTCCATTTTCAACAACTCATTCAAAGAACGTGTCGCACCCTTTCTGGCTTTCACTTCTATTGGCACTAACTTACAATCTCGTTCCAATAGGAACTCTATTTCCAGTGTTGAATCCTCTTTTTTATAATAATAAAGTTCTTCTCCACGTTTAGCCAAAATATCTGCAACAAGGCTTTCATAAATTCCGCCCTTGGCAGGACCTTCCAAAGCATCAGATAAGATAGCTACTTTCATCTGATAGCCATACATTGCCACCAAAAGCCCTATATCACAAAGATATACCCTGAACTGCTCTGCCTTAACATACGCTTTTAAAGGAAACCAAAGCGAATTAACGTTATATGCAAAATCAATCAAGCCTGCGTTATGCAGCCAATCCAGACTACTGATAAATTTTCTTGCCGTCGCTTTTTTCTCTACTACAGAATATTGAAACTTATGGTTTTCTTTACTCAATTGACGCGGAATAGAAAGAAAACATTGCTTAGCTTTAATCTTATCCTGATTAACAGCATATTTAGCAATATCATCTTGATAATCACGCAAAATTTTTTCCTGCAGCAAATGTACCTTATAAAAATCTTTCGTTGCAACATATGTGCTGACAACTTCTGGCAGGCCACCAACCACCATATATTCCTGCAAATACTTGCTTAAAGCATTGTGTGTAGCATCAGGAATACGCTTAGTACCATCTACATATGGCAGCAATAAATCTTGCAGCTGCATATCAATTTCCAAAGCCCAAAGAAATTCTTCCAAATCAAGAGTATGCATCACTAATTGCTGTTCATAGCCCACAGGAATCGACACTTCATTTTTATAATCTATACCAAGCAGCGAGCCAGAAGCAATGCAGTCAAAGCGTCCGTCCTGTGCCCAAAATTTCAAAGAAGTCCGCGCGTTGGGAGCATCTTGAATTTCATCAAAAAACAAGAGAGTATCGCCGGGAATAAACTCGCAGCCAGGCAGATTTAGCTTAATTTGCTGAATCATATTATCTACATTTAAATTTCCTGTAAAAATATCCTGTAAATCAGGCCTTTCAATAAAATTTATCTCAATAAAGCTTGTATATTCCCGTTTGCCGAACTCTCTTACGATATATGTTTTGCCACACTGTCTTACACCACGCAGCAAAATAGCATCTTTTTTAGCCTTGCTATTTTTCCACGCTAAAAGTTGAGTATAAATTTTTCGACGTAACACTTCTCCGTTCACTCCCTTCATCTTATTTGCCCTCATTTTAGCACATCCTCATGAAATATGCAACGCTGCATATTTTAAGTCTGTAAAAACTGTAACTACTGCATATTTCATGTTGATAAAAGCTGCAATGATTGCATATTTTCTGAGTTAAATAAAACAGCTCCGTTAAGCTTAAAGCCAGAAGTCAAGCTTGTTTAAATAATCGCAGCGACGGCAGGAATTACCCCTATGGGCTTCATAAGCACTCTGCCCGGCAGTTCTGAACTTTACCGTTGTAAAGAGAAATTGTACCACGTTTGATTTCATTGCGTACAGTGTTGGGCGAGCAGCCGATTTCGGTGGCAATTCTATTAGGAGAATACTTATCTTTGAGCCTGATTTGGATAATTACGCGTTCCTCGAAAGAAAGGTGTTTACCCTTTTGATGATGTGTGGTAGAATTAAGTTGATCCATAGCGATTCTCCTTTGAGTATTTTGTGTGGTAACTTAATTCTAACACAGGAGAAACTGCTATGGATTTTTTATTTTCTTAGGTATGCAACTTCATTATACAATCTACCATGAAAAAATTCTTCTCCATCTTCGCTTAGATCCCAAAAGCATTGTATACGAGCAAGGCTTCTCCCGTGATACTTCAAATATAGGACATTGGGGAACTGGTGATGTAGAATTAACTATAAAAAGTAGTAAAGACTTAGAAAAAGCCAAACCTTTAATAGATAGAGCTTATAACGAAAACTAACAAAAAATCTTACCATAACAAGCTTATCAAAAATATAGAAAAAAGGCACCGCAACCCGGGTACATATCAAAACCCACAAAGCGGTGTCTTTTTTATCCATATCTTCCTAAATTTTATACAATCCGACTAACGTGAGCAGGTGCTTTCTTCACTCTTACCTGTATAATCAAAAAGACCATCATTTTTTTCTTCCAATGCCTTAATTATATGGTAAGTATAAGCATTAAAGGGCGTAGGAATCCCCAGCTCCTTTCCCATTTTCATCAGCGCACCCGAAAACATATCAATCTCTGTATGACGACCTGCATCTAAATCCTGTAACGTAGAAAAACGTGTATAAGGTGCTGCTGCACTACCATGATTAGAAGATTTAGCACATTTATTCATATCAATCCCCTTAGCTGCAGCAATTGCCTCCAGTTCCTGACGCAATCCCCGCCGTATTGCCTGCATATGAGTGCTATCTTTGTAAC
>CAVKDE010000022.1:0-11492 GCA_963654835.1 Duodenibacillus sp.
AGATGTAGAAAAAAATAAAGTTAAAAGTGAAAAAACGGTAAATTTTTTTAGAAAGCACCTTATTGTGTTATAATGTTAATAAAAATGCGCAAAAAAGTAGACGGAGGTGCGCCACTTGTATACGATTTGTAAGGATTATCGGCAGGAAATTGTGATTGAAAAATCACGTTTTATCTGTACGCTGAAGAAGGTTAAAAGCGAGGCAGAAGCACAAGAATTTATCAAAAGCATGAAAAAAGAATTTTGGGATGCAACCCATAACTGTTCTGCCTA
This sequence comes from Duodenibacillus sp., assembly GCA_963654835.1. GTDB lineage: Bacteria > Bacillota > Negativicutes > Acidaminococcales > Acidaminococcaceae > Phascolarctobacterium_A. The sequence continues at coordinate 274 of CAVKDE010000022.1, forward strand.
TATTATTGATGATTTAGCGCAGCGTTCCAGTGATGACGGCGAGCCAAGCGGCACAGCGGGCATACCGATGCTGGAAGTGCTGCGCAAGAACGGCTTGACGGAGACGGCGGCAGTTGTGACGCGCTATTTTGGCGGTATTAAGCTGGGCGCGGGCGGCCTTGTGCGTGCTTATAGCGGCAGCGTAGCCGGTGCGGTGAAGGAGTGCGGTATTGCGCAGAAAATTTTAATGAGCCGCTTTAGTTTTTTGTATGATGTAAACAGCGTAGGCCGTATTTTGAACGTGCTATATCAGCAGAATTTGTTTGAAATTGCGGACGTGGAATACAACCTGCGGGCGAAGGTGATTTTAAAAATGCGCGATGAGCAGAAGGCAGAAGCGGAAAGCTGGCTCACAGAGCACCTCAACCAGAAGATTGAGCTAGAATTAGAGGGCAGTGAATATGCTGAAGTTCCTGTTAATAAATAGTTGACAAATTCTCCTGTGTTTACTATGATAATAACATCCGTATATACCCTATGAGAGATAGAGTTACAAAGAGCCACATAAAAATGTGTAGAGGGTAGGATGAATTGTAAATTTATTTATAGGAGGGAATTTTAAATGTCTACTGAGGCAATGAAAGAAAAAGCATGGGCAGCGCTTGATGCTGACCATGACAATATGTTGGAATTATGGAAGGAATTGGTTAACGTAGACTGCGGCAGCGCGAATAAAGCTGGTGTAGACAGCGTAGCAAATAAATTGGAACCGATTTTGCAAGGCTTAGGCTTTAAAACGCGTCAGGTACAGTTTGAAAAGGCCGGTAATATGCTGATTGGCGAGCTGGGTGATATGACAAAACCGTTTATTGCGCTGATTGGTCATATGGATACTGTGTTTAAAGATGGCACGGCGGCAGAGCGTCCTTTTACGATTAAAGAGGGCAAAGCTTATGGCCCTGGCTGCCTGGATATGAAAGGCGGTATTGTTATCTGCTTGAGCGCGCTTAAAGCACTTTTGGCGCAAGGCTATAATGAGCATCCGCTGAAAATTATTTTCGCAGGTGATGAGGAAACAGGCCATGCTAACAGCGATGCTGCAGAAGTGTTTATGGCTGAAAGCAAGGGCGCTTTTGCTGCTTTTAATTTTGAAACCGGTTTTGAAGATGGCGGACTTGTTGTAGAGCGCAAAGGTGTATGGCAGTTTACTTTGGAAGCCTACGGTAGAAGTGCGCACGTAGGCAATGATCCGGAAAATGGCCGCAGTGCGATTATGGAAATCTGCCATAAGGCGATTGATGTTAATGCGCTGACCAATTGGGAAACAGGCTGCACTTTTAATGTAGGTATTATTGAAGGTGGTACAGTTTCTAATGCTGTGCCTGCTTATGCTAAGATTAAATGTGATATGCGCTACAATGATTTTAAATATGTAGCAGAGATGAAAGAAAAAGTTCAGGCGATTGCTGATAAACAATATGTTCCTGATACTAAGACGGTGTTTACCAGTCTGACAGAGTTCCGTAATATGCAGCAGGTTGCCGGCACGCAGACTTTGTTTGAGCTGGTGCGTGCTGCTGCTGTAGAGATGGGTCTGCCCGCGCCTACGCCGAAGGCTGTTGGTGGTGGCAGTGATAGTGCTTACACTACAGCTGTGGATGTGCCGACTGTGTGCGCGATGGGCGTTCAGGGCGCACGCAACCATACGCCGGAAGAATATGCAGTGGTCAGCACGCTGTTTGACAGAGCTAAACTGCTCGTTGCTGTACTGACAAAAATTTAATAACTGACGCTAAAAATGGAAGTGCTTTTTTTGCATAGGCACTTCCATTTTTTCTTTGTTTGGTGTAAAATATTTAGCGTTGCTCGAAAAAGTTTAGAGCAAAAGAGTGATTGAGAGAATTGGTTTAAGAATTTAAACCGACGAGAAGTTATTTTAATTTAATAGTTTTCTGCAAAGAGAGATATGAGAGATGTGAGGGAATGCAGATGGAAGTTTTAAGCTTATTATGTGTAGGCGTGGGCGTAGGCCTATTGGGCGCACTGCTTGGCATTGGCGGTGGCATGGTGATTGTACCGCTGCTCGTTTTTGCGTGGGGATATGAACCGCAATTGGCGATTGGTACTTCTGTGCTTGTTGTTTTGCTCAATGCGATTAGTGGTACGCTTGGTTACATCCGCCAGGGAAAGGTGTGCGTTGATGCAGCGATTAAGTTCGCGTTGGCGACGATTCCCGGTGCGTTTTTAGGCAGTTATGCGGCAGAATATTTGCAGGGCAAGCTGTTCTACATGGTGTTTGGCGTGTTTTTTGTGTTGGCGGCGTGGAATATGTATCGCAAGGCGAGTAAAGGCGGCGCGGCGAGCGTGCCAAGCGAAGTGCCTGAAAAGTATAACTGGCAGCTGGGCGTTTTGTGCAGCATTGGTGTAGGCTTTTTGGCAAGTATTTTGGGCATTGGCGGTGGTATTGTGCATGTGCCGTTTATGGTTTATGTTTTGCAGTTTCCTGCGCATGTGGCGATTGCTACTTCCACCTGTATTCTGGCAGTTTCTTCGCTTGCCGGTTTGGTTTCCCATGCGTGGCTGAGCCATATTGTGTGGACGAGCGGCCTGGCGATTGGCGCAGGGGCGTTTGTTGGCGCGCAGGGTGGAGTTATGCTGGCGCAAAGGCTTAAATCTGCAAGTTTAATGAAGATGGCAAGTGTGCTGGTGTTTATTACGGGGGTTAAGTTTTTGCTTAGCGGATTTTGAGGTACGGCTTGAGCACATCGAACAGCACTTCTAGCACAGGATAGAGTTTGTCATCCGATAACCCTGTGTAGTTCATGAGCATGGTGTGGGAGCTGCTGTTAGTTTTGTCATGGTAGTAGTCGGAAAGGAATTTTATATAAATTCCTTGAGCGGCTGCTGCCTTTTTTATTTCTTCGTCGCTGGCGTTGGTAGCAAGGTGTAGCAAAAAGTGCAAGCCGCTGTTTTCGCCTTCTACCGTGAGGGCGGGGGCGATGTCCGAGTTTGCGATATAGGCTAGCAATGCATCTCGTTTGGCGCGGTAATAGGTGCGCATACGGTTGATGTGGCGTTCAAAGTAACCGTCTTCAATAAATTTTGCGAGCGTAAACTGCTCAAAATTAGATACAGTGCAGGAATAAAAGCCCAGTTTGTCATAAAAAAGTGAGGCCAGATGCGCTGGCAGCAGCATATAGCTGATGCGGAAGGTTGGTGCGAGCGTTTTGGAGAAGGTGTTGATATAGATAACTTTTTCTTCTCCATCAATGCTCTGTAAGGGTGGGATGGGCCTGCCGTAAAGACGGAATTCGCAGTCGTAATCATCTTCGATGATGTAGCGACTGCTTTTTTTTGCTGCCCAACGTAAAAGTTCATAACGTCTGCTGGCAGGCATGACGATACCTGTGGGGAACTGGTGCGAAGGGCTGATATGCAAAATATCTGCACCGCTGCTTTCAAGTACATCGGCGCGGATGCCCTGCTCATCCATAGGCAGATAGCGGCAGAAAACATCGTTCGCCTGATAGACGGCGGCCAGCTGCGGGTAGCCTGGGTTTTCTAGCGCATAGACGTGGCTGCGCCCTAAAAGCTGCACGATGAGATTGTAGAGCGTTTGTGTGCCTGCGCCGATGATGATTTGCTCCGGGCGGACGCTGACACCGCGGAACTGGTAGAGGTGTTTGGCAAGTGCCTGACGCAAGGCAAGTACGCCGCCTGTGCTGGTATCGCTCACTAGGGCGTGTTCATCTGCTGTGGTGAGGGTATTGCGCAAAAGGCGCGCCCAAATGTTGTAGGGAAAGGTGTCTGGCGGGACGCTGCTTTTGGCGAAGTTCGCGAGGATGTTTTTCTTAGGCTGCGTGGTGATGGCGGGGGCAACATTTATATTTTCTTTTGGGGGAAGCATTTGCTGCTCAATGCGCGCAACGTAATAACCACGCTTAGGCTCGGAATAAATATAGCCTTCGACAAGCAGCTGGGCATAGGCGTTTTCCACGGTGATGAGGCTGATGCCTAAGTTTTTGGCGAGCGTGCGCTTGGAGGGAAGTTTTTCTTCTGCGTGCAGTACGCCTTTGGTGATGTCGTTTTTTATGCATTTATAGAGGTGAGTGTACATACTCTCACCTTGTAGGTTAGCAAAGCTGTAGGTTAGCATTTTTATCCTTTCTAATAGCATTGCAATTAAATATCGTTTTGCTCAGGAAAAATTTTTAACGTAAATTTCGTGCGGATTCAAGACGAAACTTCGGTACAATTTGGTCGTCTGTAACAGGATGTTCCGTACCCTCGTTTCTGTGAATCCAGCACTCATTTACTAAAATTTTTATTCGCGTCACGATATTATAATTGCTTAATGCAAATCTGAATATAATAAATTAACGTAAAATGATTATACTAATAAGTTCAGTTGTGAGTATAATACTACACATAACCTATTTTGTAAATATGATTTGGAGGGAATAACCATGAATGAAAGATACAAATTAAATGCACAGCTGGCGCAAATGCTTAAAGGCGGCGTAATTATGGATGTAACTACTCCCGAGCAGGCGCGTATTGCGGAAGCAGCAGGTGCTTGCGCTGTTATGGCGTTAGAAAAAATTCCTGCGGATATTCGTGCTGCGGGCGGTGTAGCGCGCATGAGCGATCCGAAGCTGATTAAAGAAATTCAAAATGCTGTTTCTATTCCTGTTATGGCTAAAGTGCGTATTGGTCACTTTGTAGAAGCGCAGATTTTAGAAGCTTTAGAAATTGATTATATTGATGAGAGCGAAGTGCTTTCTCCTGCTGATGATGTTTATCATATTGATAAAACCAAGTTCAACGTACCATTTGTATGTGGTGCAAAAGATTTAGGTGAAGCACTGCGCCGCATTAACGAAGGTGCGTCCATGATCCGCACCAAGGGCGAGCCCGGTACAGGCGATGTGGTGCAGGCAGTGCGCCATATGCGCAAAATGAACCAGCAGATTGCGCAGCTTGCGGCGATGGAAGAAAACGAACTGTTCAATGCAGCCAAAGAGCTGCAGGTTCCATATGATTTAGTTGTTTACGTGCATGAGCATAAACGTCTGCCGGTGGTTAATTTTGCAGCTGGCGGTGTGGCAACCCCTGCTGACGCAGCACTGATGATGCAGCTGGGCGCAGAGGGTGTATTTGTTGGCTCCGGTATTTTTAAATCCGGTGACCCGGCAAAACGTGCGCAGGCAATTGTGAAGGCTGTTACGAATTTCACTGATGCGAAGATGCTGGCAGAACTGTCCGAGGACTTGGGCGAAGCGATGGTAGGCATCAATGAGCAGGAAATTCAGCTTTTGATGGCGGAGCGTGGTAAATAATGAAAATCGGCGTTTTGGCATTGCAGGGTGCGTTCATTGAACATATCCATGCTGTGCAAAAATTAGGTGTGGAGGCAGTGGAGCTGCGCCAGCTGGCAGATTTAGAGCAACAGTTAGATGGCGTTATTTTGCCTGGCGGAGAAAGCACAGTGCAGGGAAAGCTTCTTAGAGAACTTGGCATGTTCGAGCCTTTGCAGGGAAAAATTACGCGGGGGCTGCCTGTGCTTGCGACCTGCGCGGGTATGATTTTGCTCGCACAGCAGCTGACAAACGATAGCAGGACGCATTTGGCAACCATGCCGATTACCGTCAAGCGCAACGCTTATGGCAGACAGCTGGGCAGCTTTCATGCGGATGCAGAATTTGCCAATTTAGGAAAGGTGCCGATGACTTTTATCCGTGCGCCTTATATTGAAAGCGTGGGTGAGGGCGTAAAGGTGTTAGCGCAAATTGACGGGCATATTGTGGCAGCGCAGTATGGCAGGCAGTTGGCACTGGCGTTTCATCCGGAACTTGATGTTGATAAAAGCATAGCAATTCATAAGTTCTTTGTAGAGCTGTGCGAAAAGTAAAATTAAAAAGGGAAAAGGACGATGCTTATTTTTCAGGCATCGTCCTTTTTTGGGGTTGGGAGAGTAATCTATCAATAGGTTAGAAATTTTTAGTTAAATGCTTATACAAAAGTAGATGTTTATACATTCCCAAGATTTTATTTTGCCATATTCCAGGCAATATTAGCGGCAAGTTTACCACATTTTTTTAAATCGTCCAGATAAATATGTTCAGCAGGTGTATGGTTTTTAAAATAACCAGGTGCAATGCCAATAGCCTGAATGCCATGGCTGTTGAAGTGATTACCGTCCATGCCGCCACCTCCACGCGCGAAGGTTACTTCAATGCCCATATCTTGCAACGCTTTAGCTGCAATTTGTGCGATATCAGCATCTTGCTCAATTTTGAAAGTACGGTAAAGAACGTTGGGAGCATATTCTATTTTTACACCATAATCTTTTTCTATTTGTGCTACAGGAGCAGCAAATTTTTCTAAAATAGCATCGAATTCAGCATCATCTGTGCTGCGTGCTTCCGCAAGGATTTCAGCATAATCGCAAACTACGTTGGTGGCATTTGTACCAGCATGGATTGTAGAAATGTTGGTCGTGGTAAACGGTGTGATACGGCTGTCTGGCAGCTGCATAATAAGTGCTGCTGCGGCTTTAATCGCATTGATGCCTTTTTCCGGTTCGTTGCCTGCATGTGCACTTTTGCCATAAATTTTATAGATTAGCTTTGCTTTAGACGGTGCTTGTAATACTACTTTACCAATATGACCGGGTACATCAAAAACAAAAGCTTTTTTTGCTGTAAATTTACTAAAATCATAGTAAGAGGAACCTAGCACACCAGCTTCTTCACAGACAGATAAAGCTACTTCTATATCACCGTGTGGTTTATTGCTGGAAGTAATTTGGCGCAAAGCATCTAAAATTACACTGATACCGGAAACATCATCTGCTGCTAAAATCGTTATCCCATCAGCACGCAGAATGTTGTTTTCTTCGTCTAAGACAGGATGGATAGCGTTATTATTTTTTACTCTGTCCATATGTGCGGAAAAAAGGATTGGTTCAATAGCCGGGTCACCTTGTAAAACTGCACGGATATTGCCTGTGTTGCCACCATCGACGCAAACCTCATCTTCTACAACGTTTAGGCCGAGAGCAGTAAGTTTGGCCTTTAAATTATCGGCGATTTGACGTTCATTGCGTGATTGCACAGGAATCTGCACTAATTCTATTAAATCTTTTACTATTTGTTCTTGCATAAAATTATACCTCGCTTATCTTAAAACATCAGGAAGGCGGCTGCAGTTAAGAGAGCAGCAAACATTGCCCAACCGTTATATTTGATAATATCCATAGGTTGCAGCTTAGCAATGCCTGCACACAAAATCATTGCTGCGGAGAACATTGCCATGGAGCGGCCGATACCGCCGGATAAAACAACCATAGCACCCATATGCAGTGTATCCATACCAAATTGTGCTGCGTGTACGCTTACCGCTTCGTTAAAGGCAATAGAAGCAGATTCGCCGCTGCCACAGATTAAAGTCATGATAAAAGGTCCGAAAACTGCTGCTAATTTGGCGATAGATGGAGAAGTAGTCATAAAACCGATAAGCATTTTGATAAAGCCTAATTTGGTTAAGCCTGCAACGAAAATATTAACGCAGATTAACAGGCCAAAAACATTACCAAAAGCGTTGCCCATAGCTTTGAAAAATTCTTTAGTAACATCCTGCGGATTAGTTCTGGTAACAACCATGCACAGCAGGCAGCCGATAATCATAGCGTGCGGGACAGGCATTTTAAAGGCAGGCACAATTTTCATGTTGCCTAAAAGTAAGATGATAATAGGCACGAGCGGTAAAATGGCATAGAGCGGATTAGCTTTAACAGTTTCAATTTCGCCGAAGGCAGCAGCTTGTGCAGCAATTGCTTCTTTACCATGCTTTTTACGCAGATAAAACGCCATACCTGTTAAAACGCAGGAGCTTACGACTACAGAAGCAATTAAAGCTGGAGCAGCAACGTTTACAAAATCCATACCTTCAACTCCTGCCAAATGCGCTACGATAGTAGGATGCACGTGACCAGGGTTTAAGTTGCCGCCGTAAAGACCGCACATGATTGCACCGGCTGCTAGTGGAACAGGAATACCGGAAGCGACCATCAACGGAATAAACACTGTACCCATGGCAGCGGTTACGCCGGCGGCACTAGTAATAGATGTGTTGACAATCATAGTTGCTAAAGCAACGCCTATAATTAAAAACGGGCCAGCTTTTTTGAGCACTGTAGCAAATAAAGAAACTAGGTGCTTATCTGCTTTGCATAGCTTTACCACAGCAGCAAAACCCATAGAAGTGATAATAGTTTCAAATACATTTGCCTGTTTCATAGAAGCTGAAAAAGCTTTAAAGGTACCTGTTAAATCACCAGCTAATAAAATCATAATCATACCTGCTGCAAAAAGCAATGTTTTAGGATCTTTGCGTTTCGCCATCAGATAGATCATTAAAGCGACGACAATAAGACCGATAATCATTTGTAGTGTCATAATAATTTCCCCCTCAGAAAATATCAATATAACCTTTACCATTTTCAATAGTAATTTTAGTTTTAAATTCATCAGATAATTGTTGTAAGGCATTTAAGATGCGTTCACCGTCAGCAACACTGGCAAGTTCAGGACGACCTTTACGGGAACGTGGCTTTTCAAAGCCCAAGGTTATAGGCAGCAATTCTACTTGTTTGATTGTGCCGTCTTCGATATTGAAACGCGCGATAACAGATTCAAAAACTTTACGGTTTACGCATAAACCGCTAGTGCCATTTTTGCTGCGTGCTGCCCAGCCATCGGAAGGTGTATTATCAGCAGTTAAATTATAGATATTAAAGAAATCTGCCGGTTGGCGTTCAACGCTATCATTTTGGATAAAGAAATCGCCTAGACTGTAAAAAATGGGTTTCTGTTTATAAATTTCAATGCCACGTAAAATATGTGGACCATGGCCTAAAAAGGCATCGACACCTGCGTCAATGCAAGCATGCGCAAATTCACGGGTAAAATCTGCAGTGATAGCTTTGTCAAGACCACGGAATTCATGTGCGTGGTGACTTACTAAGACAACATCTGCTTGACGCTTGGCTTCGGAAATATATTTTAAAATACGATTTAAATCTGTCTGGTTACAAAAAGTTTTCGTACCTGCTTCACCGACTTCAAAACGATTAGTACCTACGGCAAAGCCTTCTTCTGCTTTAATAAAACCTTCTCTTTCTAGTTGCAGTCTACGCGCGTTAACAAAAGTTTTATCAACGATTTTACGTAAAACAGCAATATCTTCTTTAGGAAGATAGTTGATGAGATTAAAACGCAGCATATTAATACCTGGTCTTCCCAGAACATCAGGACGTTGTTCGCCGGCGATGTGCCAATCTTTACCAGAGGAGCAGACGCTTATTAAGGCTACGCGACCTTCTGGCGTGTCAATATAACAGGGCATACTTGCTTCGGCTAAGTTAAGACCAATACCTGCAAAAGTACAGTCGTTTTCTTGTAGGTGACGGATAGTTGTTTTTAAACCGTCATGACCCCAGTCAAGAGAATGGTTAGTGGCACCTGCAAAAAGATTAAAACCTAACCATTTTAAATCTTTAATGACAGCAGGTCTTGCTGCTACCCATGTTCCACCACTTACTGCCGATGGTGCTACTTCAAAGTCATGCACTTGCAGTTCAAAGTTAGTAAAGCGGATATCTGCTTGCTCAAAGATTTCTTTGAGCCTTAAACAGCTTTTATCCTGTTTTGGTAAACGCTGCGTAAGTAATGAGTCACCCGTTGCTACTATAGAAAATTTCATGTTGATTTCCCCCTCAGAAAACACTAAAAGTCTATTAAAGGACGTGTCCTTAAATAGAGAATAGTATATTGGCCCAAAGAAGTCAATAATTAACACTCATGTATACAGAATTCTTAAATAGAAAAGCCGAGGGCAGGCTATGGCTGCTCCTCAGCTTATACGCGGAAAGATTATAATTTTATTTTGTAGATTTTACGTGGGCGGCCTTTGCTTTCAGGCATTTCAGAGCGAATTTCTTTGGCGTAGCCGTGTTCAGTAAGGCAGGTGAGAATGCGTCGTGCGCTGCGTGGTAAAATTTGCAGTGTGGCTGCAAGTTCTTGGGCACTTAGCTCATCACGTCCGTAAATTTTTAAGGTATGACAGATTTTGCTAAGCGTGGATTGGCTGAGAGAAGTTTTCTTACTTATTTTTTCTAACTGTGCTGAAGCGTATTGGTAATCTATTTGTTGTGAACTTCCTAGAGGGCCACTTATAGTTTTATCGTCCAAGACAACATACCAGCTGCCTTTTTGTTCAGAGCAGGCATGTTTGAGAGCCATTACTGCGTTGTATTCTGCTTCGCTGGCACTACTGCCGATACCTATACCACAGGCGCGTAAACTTTTGCTGACTTCATGCAATACAGGCAGGTCAGGAATACTGGTAAAATTATTTGTTAGCTGCTGCAGATTGCCACGCGTGCTGAAAATGTAAAAATTTCCTTCATTTGCCGGTTTAAAGGAACCGTTGATGTTTTTAGTGTAACTGATAAGTTTTTGGGAAATGGCGATTTCTTTGCTGTATAAATCATCAACAGAATAAAAGTTATCTTTTTCACTTAAAAGGTTAAAACTGAATACCTGGACGGCAATCTGACATTCCTGCAAGCGTTTGATACGGAAATGACTTAAAATTAAATTTAAAATATTACGGATAGTGACACGCATAGGAATGATGCAAAAAGCAGGGATACCTTCTTGTTCTAATAATGTCTTAATATAATAACTTTTCGTAATGGCTGCTTTAGTAATGCCTTTATTAAATAGATTGCGGTGAAATTCAAGATAGTCATTAATACTTAAAGTTCCGCTTTCATCTGCCATATGGTTGATTGTATGGTATTCTATCTGCATATCGTCAAGACCACGTGTTATATCATAATATGGTATAGTATCTATGCTTAACTCTTCAATCTTAAAGTTTTGGTAGATAGCAGTGCAAAATGTTTTATAAAAGCTTGCACCACGATAAGGAATGTAATAGATAGGCTTTTGTGCCTGCCCCCAATTTTCAATGCGCAGATAGTTGGTTTGGTCAAAAACCAGCCAGGCATCTACTTCTTGCTGATGGGTGGCAATAATCTCAAGCGTGTGTGTTTCTTCTGTATCAATAAAAATATTAACGGCGTAATCATCGTATTCTTCCATTACTTCTTTTAAAATATTTATAGGATGTTCTTCGCCGATAATGCCTAACTTTATTTTCATGTGCACCTC
>CAVKDE010000023.1:0-3930 GCA_963654835.1 Duodenibacillus sp.
TATTAAAAGTTGTTTCGCTATCCAGGCGGCCGTAAGCAGGAAGCTTAGCCAATGCCTCCGCTGCCAACATAATAGCGTTCACGCCGGTTTCCGGTGCAATGCCTGCATGCGCAGCCTTACCTTTAACGGTAACATAAATGTCATACAGCTTTGGGGCAGCATAAGTAATTTCACCAGGGTCGCCGCCGATATCCATGCAGTAACCATAATCAGCCTTAATCCAAGATTTATCCAGATTAACCACGCCCAGGCAGCCAATCTCCTCGCTGATGGTGAAGCACAGCTGCACATCACCATGAGGTACGCCGTCCTCTTTAAGTGCGCGCACTGCTTCGAGCATAGAAGCAACGCCAACTTTATCATCACCACCGAGTGTAGTAGTGCCATCGCTGTACATTACGCCATCTTTGCGCACCACCTTCGTGCCGGTTGTCGGTGCAACGGAATCCATATGCGCTTCAAACAGCAGCTTCGGTGCATCAGGAACCGTGCCTTTTACATAAGCCCACACATTGCCGCAGGTACCACCAGTTTTTTCATTGGCCTTATCCATTTCTGGCTCTAAGCCCAGCTCGCGCAGCTTTTGCATAATCAGTTCTGCTTCTGCTTTTTCGTCCTTACTGGGGCAGGGAACGCTTACCAGCTCAATAAATTCGTTTATCAATCTGTCTTTGTTAATCAATTTAGTCACCTCGTAAAATACCAATAGCTATATTATAGCATTATGTTCAACAGAAAGCAAAAGTGGCTAGTACACAAAAATGCCCTAGCCACTTTTATATTGAAAAAAATACCAAGGTTATATTTACTAGAAGTATCAGCTTTTTATCATGCACTTAGCGTAAAAAGCTATGCCCAAAATAATCCACACAACCAACATCATATATGATTCTTGACAAAAATGTACGCCTTCTAACCCAGGCACAGGAATAAGTTGTAACAGCATAAAAACTACCGATAAAACCATACCTATACAGGCCATTGTTTGAAGAAATACATTGCCATCGTTATCATTTTTCATAGTCACCAAGGCACATACGCAGGTAAAAAAATATCCCATAGCAGCACCTATAGCACTCATATCCACAAACCACCCTAAAGCTTCTCGCCCCAAAATAGGTCCGGATAAACTGATAGCTATACAAAATAATATTGCATTTTTAGGAGTTTTATACTTTTCATCAATCACCGCAAAGCATTTAGGCAAATAGCCTTCTCTGCTCATAGCATACATCAAACGCGAACTTGCCAGATAAAAGCCCATGATGCCAGAAAGAACAGCACAGGAAACACCTACTCCTAATAAAACTTTACCAAAAGTACCTAGCAGTTCTTCTGCTGCAACTAACAGAACCCATTCACCAGCCATAACTCTTTGTGGCCAATTTTCTAACGCCATTGCTGCCACAGTGTTATTTGATGTATAAACAAAGCAGCCAAAAATTATTGCTACAATCATGATGAGCATAACTTTTTTATTGGAAAAATTAAATTTCTCAGCAGCTTGCGGAATAGCATCAAAGCCAACATAAGCCCATGGTGTAATAGCAAAAGTTGCCAAAATAGCAGAAATTATACCAAAGCTGCCTTTATGAACATATTCACTAATATCGGACGCTTGCTGCGCCATTGCCAAATGCTTATCAAAACCCCAAAGAGGCTCTAAATAAATGCCTTTAGCCTGGCAACTAAAAATCGTAGCAATAAAAAGCGTAAAAACACAAATAACTAACAATCCTGATAAAAAAGTTTGTATAAAGCCAGCCTTGCGTACACCAATGATATTTAAATAGCCAAAAAGCAATAAAATTACAGAAGCTAATAGCATCTCACCCATATAAATATCAAAACCAGCAACAGTATAATGAAAGCCTATTTTCAACAAATCTAAATTACCGTCTAAACCATCCACTATCAAGCCAATCGCTGTACTATTCATCGGTACATTAGTTAAATAGGCCACTAATAAAAACCAACCACACCAAAAAGCAGATTGCTTGCCAAGGCAAGATTTTGTAAACATAAACTCGCCTCCGGCTTTAGGATGCTTAGGAACCATATACGCATAACTATAAGCGATAATAATCATGACAAGCGCACCTAATACCATTGCTATCGCCGTTCCGGCTACACCGGAATCTGGCAAAAACTTTTTACCCGGATTTACGAACGATCCCCAACCAATGATACAACCAAAAGCAATTGCCCATACATGAGTAGGTGAAAGCTGTCTATCTAACTTGGCCTCTGCATTTTGCTTATTATCCAATGAAATACTCCCTTTTATACATCATAAGTTTTGTCAATAGCTTTAAGTTCACGGAAGGTATCAATTTCTACAACATCTTCCTCAAAGCACTCACGTACCTCTACCTGATAATGTTCTTTAGCATATACCAGAGGAACCTGTTCCCAATATCTTTCTTTACCGCCAGGCATAGCATAGACATCAGCAATATCCTGCGCAAGCTTATGTCCGTCAGCAGAATTCCAATAAGATATGCCTACCATCTGCCAACAATTTAAGCCGCCAACTTTTTCTTCTACAATAACGCCATCTTTGACCTCAAAACACCAATCATCAGTACGTTCTTTTTTTATTGCCAGAAAATTAGACTTGTAATGATATTGTTTGATAATTTTAGGATTAGACAACAACAAATCAGCTTCAAACACATAAGCATTAGCAAGCATATAACGAGCTACTAAAGACGAACTGATATTATTCGCTTCGTTGTAAACAGGGTTTTCTAAAAACTTAATCATAGGATATTTATAAAGAAGCTGATCAAACTGTTCTGCTAAATAGCCGCGCACAATATAAATTTCATTAATACCAGCTTCCAGACAAGCATCAATCAATGAATCAATTATTCTTTTTCCATGCACACGCACAAGTGGCTTAGGTGTGTTAAAAGTTATCGGCACTAAACGGCTGCCAAAGCCTGCTGCAATAAAAATCGCACGTTTTACCCGATACGGTTCTAAAGCATTGATACCTGCATTAGTAAGTCTGCCATTATGTACATACTGCAATGAAACAAGTTCTTGCAGCACACTAACAACTGTATCAGCATTGTAATTTGCAGCTTTTTCAATTTGCTCATTTGTCAAAGCAGTTTTTGCTTCGGCAAACAAAGCAAGAATATCAAATTGTTGTCTAGTTAATTGAGACATTTCTTGCAATCCTCCTTAAATCTTTAATACGGTAATGTTGCATTTTCTTTAACAAGTTTCCAGTTATTTTTATTTCTCATATCTTTTTCAACTGTGTACCAATTACCAGGTTTAAATGTATAGCCATTATTTTTATTTACATCCCACAAAGAAGAAGAAAAAATATAAATTTTACCATCTTTGTAATCAGATTTAATTATTTCGTTACCTGTAAAAGGATTAATAGGCTTATTTATAATCCCAGTTGTTGCTAAAGCAGGTACATCCGCATTAGTCATAAATTTTTCAGAAACACTAAACTTATGGCTATTAAAATCTTTTACCAGTAATAACGGATAATAGCTTTCAATATCTTCTTTCGTTTCCATAATAAACTTTGAATTATGGCGAACGCCTCTACCATGATCGGCCACAATAATAATGCGAGTATTGTCATATACTCCATTCATGCGTAAATAATCAAACCACTTACCTAACTGCAACAAGGCAGCCATATTAGCCTGATAATGAATAACTTGATTATTATTTTTCATATCCAAAGTTAAGCCATTAACAGTAAACCTGTTTTTATGATTAGTTTCATAAGCTGTGTTATCAACTTTATCCGAAGGAATATACTCAGGCAATTGCAATAAGGCAGGTTCATGTGTTGTATCATTTGTCATGAGCAGGATTGTATCACCTTTATCTTGTATTCCTGTAATATTAGATAAATTTTTCAACACATTGTATTTGCTAGTAAAATTTTTACTA
>CAVKDE010000023.1:3940-11482 GCA_963654835.1 Duodenibacillus sp.
CTTGAGCCTTTGTTAACGAAAGAATCTTTTGATTACTGTTTCGAAGTTTTATAACATTATAATTACCATTATCATAAAAGTATTTCTGCAATACTAAAGGTAAACATTTCGTAAAAGCAAAACAATAAAAATTTCTTTTGTTATCATTCACTGTTTGGTTTTCATATTTATCTTGTTCAATATCAGTGCCAAATTTGCCAGCGGTAATATGCGTTTTAATCTTAGGATATTCTTTAAATATACTCATATCTGGTATCCATTGATAATTAGCATATGGTATATCGCAAACAGTAACATCAAAGTTGTTTTTACTAAACAACACAGGCATTACTTTTAATGCTTCATTATGCTTATCAACCAGCAATTCAGTATACCTTTTATTCATTTTGTCAGGAGTATATTCATAACCACCAAAAAGACTAGGGGTGCCAAAATTAGTGCACGGCCCAAATGAAACTGTATTAGCATAATATGTAAACCCAGCAAATTGTCGCTTTAGTTCAGGTTTTTCATTAAAAAGATATGGTATGTATAAACCAATACCCCTATCTAACATAAAAACAATAACATTTTTACCAGTTTTACTGAGAGAAAAAAGTTTTTCGCTTTGACTTGTACTTGCTTCTGCCACAGATAATTTATTTATATACTTTTGAATACCTATAATATTAAACACTACTATACATGTCATAGCTATTGAGGCAATTGTCAAAACATCAGAAGCATATTTCTTGAATCTTTTCAATAAATAAATACAAGTTACAATAACCACCACAATCACTAAAGCATTAATCAGTTTTTGTGACTGCGTAATTTTAAGACCATTTTCATATTGCAATGTTGAAGTCAAAAGACCAAGCTTTTTAGCAAAAAACATATAATTAGTTATTGCCATAGCACAAGCAATACAAATAAGCACCTCAAATTTAGCCTTATAATTAACAGGAGCAAGCCAATAAAATACTCCAAACCAAATTATAAATGTACCAAAAGCCAAAGCAAAAGCAGAAGCAACATACCATAAAGGCTGCATAAAAGCACCAATTATTACAAACTCTTGTGGCGATGATTCAATAACAGCAGAAGGGATAACTGCGCCTAATAAAATAGCCAAAAACATACCACCAGCAAAAAAAGTTTTTCTATTATTAGTTACAACAATATCTTCTTGAGCTTTATTACGGTACTTTTTAATATAGGCTACAATTAAAGGCATATTTAAAAGTACAGCAGAAATCAAAGCTACTGCTCTCTTTTTCCACGTAGGATGTTCAAGGAAAAAGAAGCCATAAATTACAATAGCTACGCTACATAAAAGCAATGCTATATGCGCACCTTTTTCAGGATTTTTCAATTTATAGATAACTGTCTTGACTAAATTAAAAATATTATTAAGAGTCCAATAAAAAACCAAACCTGCTGGAGAAGCATAAAGGAATACTAAAAAGAATAAAGCCATTCCCTGTAGCTGAATCTTCGTTTTCAACGGGAAATCTTTAGTAAAAATATACGCAGCAATTATATTTATTACCGTCATTAAAATAGGCAAGATATTAATCGTTACACCAGCAATAGATAACAATGCGTCAGGTGCGCCTAAATCCTTGATTGGACCTAAAGCAACACCTTTCAATATTTCTAAATGAGATAAAAACTGATAAGCTGCGACAAAAAACGGTATTTCCAAAAATAATGATATAGAACCTTTAATGATATCAGTCGGACTATAATTATTTTGGCGATAATAAGTTTGCAAAATCATTAACTGCTCATCGCCCTTAAAGGTTTTTTTGATATGTTCTACACCTTTACGCAGCTTGGCTTCTATATCTCTTTCGGCAATCTGCATCGCATCAGCACGATCATAAAGCGGTAATACCAATAAATTTACCACTAAGCTAAGAGCTATAATTGATAATCCCGGATTACCGCAAAACTTATAGGCAAAGAAATAAAGTTCTTCAAATATCAGCTGCAAAGGCATGATAAAAATTGTATATAAAATAGATAAAAACGACATTTAATGTTCACTCTCCTCAGCTGCTATATCAATACTTCTAAGTTCTTGTAATTTCACTTCTAAATAATCAGCTGTATTCTTAGCACCTGTACCAATGTGTTCCCAGCATTCGCTTCTGGCAAGTTCTCTGCCTTGGGCAAATTTTTCATTAGTTAAACATTCATCAATTAACTCTTTAATATTCCCCATATTTTCTGATTTCAAATTAAGGCCTAATTTCTCAATTACAGTAAACGTCCAAAGAGGCGATGACAACCACCAGGCATCATAAGGTGAGGAATCAAATTCTGTATCGGTATAAATAATAGGTTTATCGTAAACAAGGGCAAATTCAAACATTACACCGGAAAAATCAGAAATGAGTATATCTGCTTTATTCAACACATCAAAATTATCCGTATCCCTGTTCCATTCCAGTTGCTTACAATCCTGATAAGCCAGCATAAGCCTATTCATCAAATCTTTTTCAGATTTAAAAGATTGCGGATGCGGTCTTACGATAATGTGATAACCGGTTGCCAAAAGAGTATCAATTATTTTTTCACCATACTTGTTTAAAATAGAACTAGGTCCCCAAGAAGGAGCTAAAAGAACAGTTTTCTCTTTATTTATCTCTTTTTTAACCTTATGTAAGCGTTCTAACATAGTATCCATATATGGCACGCCAACTTTTACTAATTCTTTAGCAGGCAAGTTACGAAGAGCTTCCATTGCACGCACTTGCTCAATCTGAAATTGCCCGGATAATAAAATAGCATCGTAGTAATCTATACCAAACATGCGATACAAAGTAATATCACTTGCTGCATGAGGTATATGCACATAATATTTTACTTCCCTGGAACGCTTCCACTGATAAACATCTAACCCGGGAGTAGTAGAAAAAACTATAGTTGCCTTCAAAAAATTTAGGCGCGCAAAAGCACGGTTTCCTTCGCCAATAAAATCCGCCTTTAAATGTTGATAATTTTCTTTTAGTACAGGGTCATCTGCTGATGCCGTTAAATAAACTACATCTAGGCCTCTGCGTTCTAATTCATCACAAATCGGCTTAAAAACAGGCCAATAACGCTTGTCATCAGAAAAAATCACTAGAGGTATTTCATCATCAGCTGTTTCTTTTTTTCTACCGCCACTAAGAAAGAAACGTAGCTTTACCAACCATGATTTAAACAAATAACGCAGTACACCTAATATTCCTATTAAAATTGTAAACAGCATACTGCCTGTTCCCGGATCAATATATAATTTCATTTTTCTCCCCCTTGATTTTCTTATAAATTTTATCGCTCAAATATAAATAAATAATCCCTACAATAAGATAAACAGCAGATTCACCAAAGCCTAACCTAAGCAAACCAGAAGCATTTAAACTTTCTCCACCTAAAGAAGTTAAGTTAATTAGGATATGCAAAAAAATGCAGCTAACTAAGCTTCTAGTTTTTGCATACATCACTGATAAGCACACACCTACAGCAAATGCACAGAAAACCTGTACAAGAACATAACCCATTGATGCATACGACATTAAATTTAGCAAATGACTTAACGCAAAAATAATATTCGTAATCCACACAGAAATGATCACGCTAAGCTTAGCCTTACTGAGTAAAAAATTTTGTAAGCAAAAGCGAAAAATAATCTCTTCGCCTATAGCAGCCAAACTTATCATCAGCAGCGTTTGATAGCTAAAAATAAAAGTGCCATATTTATCTAACATAAAGGCTACATTCACCAATGGTAGCAACAAATATGCGCATAAAATACTTTTATTGAAATTTTTTCTATTCATGATAAACCCAAAAATCACCTAGTATAATTACTTATTATACCACTGCTTCTCCCCCCCGCAACCACTCGTCCATTGAATAGATGACATTTAGAAATTCAATGCGGAATGTTCGACGAAAAATGGTAAAAAAATACACCGAAATGATATCTTTTACATATCATTTCGGTGTACAGTAACCTTTTATTTTATATTATTTTCTAAGCTGCGCCTTATAAACCTCAGCAACTTCGGCAATAACTTTCTTCATAGAAGCATCAACTTCTGCGTCCGTCAACGTGCGGTCAGCTGCCTGATAAGTCAGGTTGAAAGCCATAGATTTGCAGCCTTCTGCAACCTGTTTGCCAGTGTAAATATCAAACACACGCACATCGCGCAACAGTTCTCCTGCATGCTCACGGATAACGCCTTCCAGCTCCGCATTAGTTACGCTTGCCGGAACAACAACAGCAATATCACGGCTCATGCTTGGGAACTTCGGCAGGTGCTTGTATTGCGGTACGCGGGTTGCACTTGCAACAAGCGGTTCAATTTCCATCTCCAGCACATAGGTGACCTGATCTAAGTCAAAGTTTTCCTGTGCTACCGGATGAACCTCACCAAAAGAGCCAATTACCTTGCCACCGACAATAATGTCGCAGCTCTTGCCCGGATGCAAATACGGCTGACTGCTACGCACCATCGTGTATTCGCTCACCTGCATTGCTTCCAGAAGGCCTTCCACAATGCCTTTCATATCGTAAAAATCAACATTGCCTTTATCATCGCACCAGTTGAGAGCTTTGCGGCTGCCACTCAAAACTGCGGCAAGCAGCGGACGCTCCACCGGATCTTCTTTAAGCGGCAGAGCCTTCGGCAGGAACACGCGGCCAATTTCAAACAGAGCAACACTATTATTATGGTTGCGCAGGTTGAAAGAAGCTGTCTGCAACGCGCTCGGGATCATCGTCGTGCGCATTACGGCGAACGCATCAGTAATCGGATTCAACAGCTCGATGCAGTTACGACGAACATCATCAGCAGTAAGCAGCATTTTATCAAAAGCATTGGCTTTGATAAAGCTATAAGTCATCATCTCGCTCACGCCTGCCCCAATCATGTAATCCTGCACAGCGTCTTTAACATCATCTAAAACAGATTGATGACCCTGGGTAATAGTCAGTTCCGGCTGATGGCTCTCAATAAAATCATAGCCATGCATACGCGCAATTTCTTCGCTGATATCAGCATCACATTCAATATCACGACGCCAGGTAGGAGCAGTGATAACTAAGTTTTCACCATCTTCTTCTACGCCAAAGCCAAGTTTGGTGAGGATAGCGATAATTTCTTCGCGGCTGATATTAAAACCGATGCGGCCATTGATTTTAGCCGGAGTAGTGGTGATAACAGCAGGTTTTAATTCTTCCGGATAAGCTTCAACAATACCGCTGAAGGTTTCGCAGGCACCCATTTCTTCCAAGAGATGAGCTGCACGGTTCAAAGCATCATGATCACGGATAGTATCCACGCCACGTTCAAAACGACCGCTTGCTTCGCTGCGCAGGCCCAGTGCGCGAGAAGTGCGGCGGATAGAAGGACCATGGAAGGAAGCAGCTTCAAGGATAACATTTTTAGTTTCACCGGTTACTTCTGTCAAAAGACCGCCCATAACACCGCCAAGACCGGCAGCTTTTTCCGCATCGCCAATGGTAATCATCGCCGGAGTTAATTCGCGCTCTTTACCATCTAAGGTGATGAGCTTTTCGCCTTCTTCCGCACGACGGACGATAAGCGTAGAACCTGCAACCTTATCGGCGTCATAAGCATGCATCGGCTGGCCAAGTTCCAACATTACATAGTTCGTAACATCAACAACGTTACTGATAGGGCGCACGCCGCAGGCACGCAGGCGACGCTGCATCCATTCGGGAGAAGGAGCAATTTTAATATCTTTGAGCACGCGGGTAGCAAAGCGGCTGCACAGTTCGGGCGCAGCAATTTTTACATTTACATAATCGCTAGCCTTACCAGCTGCAGCTTCTTTAACATCCATCGCCGGCATTTTCAGCGGACAGCCGGTGATAGCACTAATTTCACGCGCCAAACCAATAATGCTGAAGCAATCTGCACGGTTGCTTGTTAAATCAATATCAATAACAGTATCATCCAGTCCTAGCACGGTTTTTACATCCACACCAATCGGCGTATCAGCAGGCAGAATAAAAATGCCTTCGCGCTGCTCAGGCAAAAGCAGCTTAGAATCAATGCCTAATTCATCAGCACTGCACAGCATACCAAAAGAATCAAGGCCACGCATTTTCGCTTTTTTCAGCTTCATGCCTTCAGGGTTACGGGTGCTGGGAGGCAGCACACTGCCAACTACAGCGACAGGCACAATATCATATTGGTGTACGTTTTGCGCACCAGTCAAAATCTGCACCGGTTCGCCGCCCTGTCCATAATCCATCATGCAAACCCACAGATGATCGCTGTCCGGATGACGGCTGATTTCCATAACCTTACCAGTAACAACGCCTTCTAAGCCTTCACCTAATTTTGTTACCGTGTCTACTTCAAGGCCTACACGGGTAATTTTATCGCACAACTCCGCAGTGGAGATGTTAATATCTACATATTGTTTTAACCATTCTAAAGATGCAAGCATAATGATCCTCCTTATTTGAACTGACTGATGAAACGTTGATCGTTTTCAAAGAACAGGCGCAGGTCGTCAATGCCATATTTGAGCATAGCAATACGTTCAACGCCTAAGCCAAAGGCAAAACCAGTCATTTTATCAGGATCATAACCGCTCATACGCAGTACATTAGGATGAACTACGCCAGCGCCAAGAATTTCCAGCCAGCCGCTGTCCTTGCACACATGGCAGCCACCGCCTTGTGCATGGCAGATCGGGCAGGAAACATCCACCTCAACCGAAGGCTCGGTGAAAGGGAAATAGGAAGGACGCAGGCGAACCTTAACGTCATCGCCGAACATCTGGCGGCAGAACAGCTCCAAAGTACCCTTCAAATCTGCTAGGCTGATATTTTTATCAACTACAAGACCTTCTACCTGATGGAACATCGGGGAATGAGTAGCATCATAATCGCAGCGGTAAACAGTACCAGGACAGATCATGCGAATCGGTGTATTCGGCTCCATGCTTTCCAAAGTACGTGCCTGTACACCGGAAGTCTGGGTACGCAACAGATAGTTTTCTGTAATGTAGAAGGAATCCTGCATATCCAGCGCAGGGTGATCTGGCGGCAGGTTCAGCGCAGTGAAGTTGTGGTATACATCTTCAATTTCCGGACCATCGCAAACGTCAAAACCCATGCGCATGAAAATTTTCTTAATCTCACGCAACGTCAAAGTTACGGGATGCAAATGCCCCAGCTGCGGTTTGCGTCCAGGCAGAGTAATATCTACCTGCTCATTGGCGAGCTTATCAGCCAAAGCTTTTTTCTCTAAAACTTCTGTAGCCTCATTAATTTTGCTTTCTAATTCAGCTTTAATTTCATTAACAATCTGGCCAATTTTCGGACGCTCTTCAGCAGGCAGCTTGCCCATACCACGCAGAATCTCTGTCATCGGACCTTTTTTGCCCAAATATTTTACGCGTAAATCTTTGAGCGCTTCAAGAGAAGTAACAGCAGCAAGCTCTTCTAAGGCTTGAGCTTTTAGTGCTTCTAATTTTTCTTTCATTGATATTCCTCCCACGACTGTCCATAAAGCATCATCTACTTTC
>CAVKDE010000024.1:0-11293 GCA_963654835.1 Duodenibacillus sp.
TTGGTGCTGCGCGCCGCCGCGTGCCGACGATGGTGGATGGCGTTAATGCTACGGCTGCTGCCCTTTTAGCTTACGGCCTTTATCCTGCGTGCCGTGATTATATGCTGTGCTCGCATTTGAGCAGCGATATTTCGCATAAAAAGATGCTGGAGATTATGCAGCTTTTCCCGATTGTGGATGCAGGGATGCGTCTTGGCGAAGGCACGGGTGCAAGCCTGGCGATTGTTGTTTTGCAGGCTGCGCTTGATGTTTATAACCATTTGAGCAGGTGATTAGATGCGTGATTTTATAACCTGTCTGGAATTTTTAACGCGCCTGCGTTTTTCTAACCGCACGGATTGGCATGATGACGATTTTAGCCGCAGTGTGCCGTATTTCCCCTTGGTGGGCTTAGTTATGGGCGTGTTTATGGGCGCAGTGAATTATGGCTTGTATTATCTGCATACGCCTGCTTTGATGCGTGCGGTGATGTTGATTTTAGCGGAGCTGCTTATTATCGGCGCGTTGATGTACGATGGTTTTATGGATACGTCGGATGGCGTGTTCAGCGCACGTGACCGTGAGCGGATGCTGGAGATTATGAAGGATAGCCACGTTGGCTCTAATGCTGTGATTGCGCTGGTGTGCCTTGTACTTTTAAAGGTGGCGGCGTATACGACGCTTGAGCCAGTGAAGCTTTCTTACGCGCTGGTGGCACTTTATGTGGCAACGCGCACGTTTATGGTGAGCTATATTGTTAATTATAAGTACGCACGCAAGACGGGTATCGGGCATATGTTTACGGCTTATGCGAAGCCGCGTTATACCTATATTGCGTTTGCTTTGTGTATCGCACTGGTGGCGGCGTGCGGCCTGCCGTATCTGTATACGGCGTTTGGTGCGTTTGTGATTTGTCAGGGTATTGTGCGTTTCCTGTGCGGGCAGCTGGGAGGCTTAACGGGTGATACTTATGGATTTTTGACGGAGTGTGGGGTTGTTATTTATCTCATGCTCGCAACGTATATTATATAGTTATAATATAAATTGTAGTTTGTAGGGCTATTCGCTAACGTGACAGGCTCTCCTTGGGGAGAGCTGTCGCCGTAAGGCGACTGAGAGGGGTCTGCACTTTTTATGCTTACAAAAGCGTTATTTTAAGCGAAACCCCTCTCCGCCTCGCTATCGCTCAGCACCTCTCCAAGGAGAGGCTCGTTCGCAAAACATCTTACAAACTACAATTTTTGAAGGGAGTTAAATTATGCATATAGAAGAAATTATTCAAAAGGTTGTGCCTGCGGATAAGGGTTGTGCGAAGCTGGCGCAGACGCGTTTTGACAATTTGATTAAGCCTGTGGGCAGTTTGGCGAAGTTAGAAGAGATGACTTCCCGCTACTGCGGTATTTTGGGCGTGTATGAGAAGCAGGATTTAGATTATCCGAAGCGTGATTTGCTAGTGTGGTGCGCGATTGATGAAGCGGCGCAGGCCGGTAAAATTATGGATGCGAAGTGGCCTGTGAATGTGCTGGCAGCAGAAACCGGCGGTAAGGCTGTGGCCCTCGTTGTTACTTCTGCAACAGAGGCTGATGCTTTGGAAGAGGGTGCAGCACTTGTGCAGGAGCTGGTGCATGAGGGTGAGCTGGGCCTTTTAGGCTTTGGCTGCTTGGCCAAGGCGGATAACGAGATGGTTATTACGGCGATGGCTGGTGGCCTTTTGCAGGCAGCAGCGATGAAGGTACCTGTAATTTTAGACGGCGTTGCTACCTGCATCGCGGCGAAAAAGGCAGCGGAGCTTGCTCCCGCAGTTTTAGATTACTGCATGGCAGGCCATGTTTCTGCTGAGCCAGGTGCGGAGGATGCTTTAGAAGCCATCGGCCTGAGTGCGCCGCTGCGTTTGAATATTCCTGATGGTGCAGGCGAAGGCGCAGCTATTTGCTTTACGCTGTTCAACGCCGGGATTAAAGCGTTCAAAGAAATGGAAACCTTTGAAGAAGCAGGCGTACACGCAGAGAAGAAGGAATTTTCTTTAGCAGAGCAGACAAAGAAGGAGCAGAAAAACTAATGGGCAAAATTTACTTAATCCGACACGGTGAAACAGATAGCAATAAGGGGCATAAATTTCAGGGACGTATGAACCTGCCTTTGAACGGCAAAGGGATGCAGCAGGTGTATTCGCTGACGGAATATATGCGAAAGCTGCCTGTGGACGCTATTTACAGCAGCTCTATGCTGCGTGCCTGCATGACGGCGGCACCGCTAGCGATGAGCAAGAATATGGCTTATCATCCGCTGGATTTATTGCAGGAAGTGTCCTTTGGCGATTGGGAAGGACTGGAATATGGCGAGATTGACAGACGTTGGCCGAAGGAGATGGAGGCGTTTTTGACGCGTCCCGGCGAATGGATTCCGCCTCACGGCGAAAGTTTTCATGATGTGGAAAAACGCTGTGCGCAGGCGTTTGATTACATTTTTGCGCGTGAAGGCCACGAAAAAAATATCGCGATTGTTTCACATGGCGGTATTATCCGCGTGCAGCTGTGCATGCTTTTAGGCATTCCACTGAACAATTTGTGGAAGGTGAGCGTGCACAATGTTTCTGTCAGCACGTTAAACGATTGGAATGGCAACATTGTGGCAGAGGTTATCAACGATGCGCACTTTGTCAATAATATTAAAAACAATGCGCTGAACTGGATGCATAAGTAAGCGTTCATATGTTAGTAATACGCAAAAATTTCTTAATAAGAAATTTACGCATTTCGTCTAATCATTGATTGACAATTGTTTGTGCTTACTATATACTGTAAGAGGTGTATCTCACTGGTCCGTTTAAGTTACTAACTTCTTCTATTTTCTTCTATTCATAGGCGACAGGGGAAGCCTGAGTAAATTCTTAATGCGTTCTTTGGGGTATGTTCTATCTATGATTAGGAGTGATCAAACAATGAAAGAAGACAAGACTTTAACCTGCTGCGAGTGCGGCAATGAATTTGTATTCACCGCTTCCGAGCAAGAATTCTATGAAGAGAAAGGTTTCACCAACGAACCCCGTCGTTGCCCGGCTTGCCGTCAAGCTCGTAAACAACGCATGGGCACTCAACCTCGTCACAATGATCGTCCGCAACGCGAAATGTTCCCCGCAGTTTGCGCTGAATGCGGCAAAGAGACCATGGTACCCTTCAAACCGTCTAACGACCGTCCGGTATACTGCCGCGACTGCTTTGCTGCTCACAAGCACTAATAGTCGGTATTAAGTAAAAAAATGCAGGTACAGCTTTAGCTGTACCTGTTTTTTTGTAGGAGAATTATGACACGTATTATAGATAGCGATTTCCTGCATCGCGCGCTCAAGCATTATTATGGTTATGACAGCTTTCGCGAGGGACAGGAAGAAATTATTAGTAAAATTTTACAGGGGCAGCCTGTGCTGCCTACGGGTGCAGGCAAAAGTATCTGCTTTCAGCTGCCTTCATTATTATTAAAAGGTGTAACGCTGGTTATCTCGCCGCTGATTTCGCTGATGAAAGATCAGGCAGAAGCACTCACAGCGCGTGGGATTCCTGCGGCGTATTTAGATAGCAGCATGAGCGTGAATGAATACGGCAGAGTGCTGCACGCTGCCTTAAATAAGGAGTGCAAATTTTTATATGTAGCACCGGAGCGTTTGAGTAACCCGCAGTTTGTGAGCTTTGCGCAAAAGGCTTATATTACGATGGTGGCGGTGGATGAGGCGCACTGCGTTTCGCAGCGGGGGCACAGCTTTCGCAAGGATTATTACCTGATTCCTGATTTTATTGCTGCTCTGCCTACGCGCCCGCTTGTCGCAGCATTTACCGCAACGGCAACGCCTGAGGTGCGCAAGGATATTGTGCAGCGGTTGAACATTCCGGCGGCGAAGATTGTCGTGACAGGCTTTGACCGCCCTAATCTGCATTTTGCGGTGCAGCGCACGCAGGATAAGGAGCGTTCGCTGCTGGAATTTGTGCGTAAGCATAAAAAAGAGTGCGGTGTTATTTACTGCGCTACGCGTAATAAGGTGGAGAGCGTGACGCAGCTTTTGGTGCGCCAGGGGTTTAGTGCGCTGCGTTACCACGCCGGGCTTACGCCTGAGGAGCGTCGCGAGAACCAGAACGCTTTTGTTGGCGGAGCGGTGCAGCTGATTGTGGCGACGAATGCTTTTGGTATGGGTATTGATAAGGCGGATGTGCGCTTTGTGGTGCATTATAATATGCCGAAGGATATAGAGAGTTATTATCAGGAGGCGGGGCGCGCAGGCCGTGATGGCAAGGAGGCGGAATGTCTTTTGCTTTATGATAAGGCGGATATTGCGGTGAATACTTATCTTATTGGGCATGATCAGCCTGATCTGGCGTGGAAGGAGCATGAGCTGAAGCTTTTGGATAAGATGATTTTTTATTGCAATACGTCGGGGTGTTTGCGTAAGGTACTGTTGGAGTATTTTGGCGAAAAAGCGCCAGTACGCTGTCATCATTGCGGTAATTGTGATGGCAATAAGACGGCGAGCTGGCGCAGGTTTTTAAATATATAGTTTTATACGTCGCAATTAATATATTCTTTCGCTCCAGAGAAATTTCTTAACGCAAATTTCGTGCTTGCTTTTATTCTATCTCTATCGTTTCCCCGGGGTTTACAACTAATACTTTGCTTGCAGTTTCTTCTTCTACCGCAGCTTTGAAGGCCTGCACATCTTGGGTGATGGGCGGCCAGGTGTTGTAATGGACGGGGATGACGTATTTAGCCTGTAAGAATTGGCAGGCGATGAGGGCGTCATTTGGATCCATGGTGAAGTTACCGCCGATGGGGAGAACGGCGTAGTCGAACGCATCAAGTTTAGGCAAAAGCTGCATATCACTAAAGAGAGCTGTGTCACCGGCAAAATATAATTTAGTGCCGTAGAAATCGAGTACTACGCCGCAGGCGTGACCGCCAGCTACACCTGCGCCGTGGAAGGCGAGCGTGAGGCGCACTTTGCCGAAGGGAAATTTAAACGTGCCGCCAAGGTGCATGGCGTGCGCTTTGCAGCCTGCTTCCTGCGCCAGTCCGCAGATTTCCGCAGTGGAGATGATCGTGGCATCGCAGTTTTTAGCAATTTCAAAGGCACTGCCAAGGTGGTCAAAATGGCCGTGGCTGACGAAGATGTAATCCGCTTTGATATCTTTGGCTGTTAAGCCTTCCGGATTGCCTTCGAGATAAGGGTCGAAGATGATGGCAGAGTTATTTTTCTCTAGCATAAAGCAGGCATGGTTGATGAAATGGAATTTGGCTTTAGTCATGATTTTTTCCTCCAGTCTTTTTTTGTTACTCACATTATACAATACATCTACGTTTTTGTGAATTTCCTCCAAAAAACTTTACATACTTGCCTTGAATGCGGTAAAATTAGTTTTGTAATTATAGAGGAGTAATGTGTAATGAATTATAAAAAAATTAGTGCGTGCGTCCTATCGCTCGCTTTGGCTTTGCAAGCAGGTGTAGCAAGTGCTACTGTGCGTGAGGATGTAGAGCCTGCGCCGCTGCGCTCGCAGCAAACTGCTAAAGCAGCGAATGCTAATACGGCAGCACAAACTGCGAAAGCAGTGAGCACGAAAAAGACTGCTGCTAGTGCTATTACCGCAGATAAAAATAAACCTGTTGTTTCTAATAAGCCGTCGCTAAAAAATAATACGCAGGCGATTACGACGGAGAAGGCTCAGGCGAAGCCTGCTGCTTCTTCTCTTTTGCAAGAGCGCGAAGGTAAGTTTTATTTCGCGGGGACGCTGCTGCCGGACGATTACCGTAGCATTGGCATTTTTGGCGAAGCAGTAGCTAAAAAATCGCAGGCTGTTGCTTATATTAAATTGGCTAATCCTTCTGTAAAGCTGGCGTGTACGGTGGAGGAGCTTGTTGATTTATATTGGCAGGAAGCGGAGCGTGAGCAGGTGCGTCCTGATTTAGCGTTAGCGCAATCGCTGGTGGAAACCGGTGCTTACCGCTATGGTGGTGATGTGCAGCATCATCAGAACAACTTTTGCGGCTTAGGCACTGTGGGCGGCGGTGTGCGTGGTGCTTCCTTTAGTTCGCCGCAGTTGGGCGTGCGTGCGCATATCCAGCATCTTCTGGCTTATACGCAGACGAAGCGTCCTTCTACTGCCATTGTGGATCCGCGTTACGATTTAGCGCACAATATCCGCCTGGAGCGTGGTGTTGTTGATACCTGGTATGGTTTGAACGGCACATGGGCGATGGGTTCGTTGTACTGCGAAAAAATTATGGCAACTTACCAGAAAATTTTAGCGCAGCAGGCGACAGAAGAAGTGGCAGAAGCACCGAAGAAAAATAAAAAAGAGAAAAAGAAGAGTATGAAAGAACGCGTGCAGAAAATTCTGCGCGATCGCGATAATAAAAAATAAAGCATAATAAAATAAAGCTGGTGAGAATGTATCAGATAAAAGCAAAGCCGACGACGGCGTACTAGAGGTACGTTTAGGAGGCTTTGTGAAGTAGATGGTACTTTATCGGCAGCTATAGAAGGAGAGAAAACAATGCATATCGTATTAGTAGAACCTGAAATTCCCG
The DNA here is from genome assembly GCA_963654835.1 of Duodenibacillus sp. Taxonomy (GTDB): domain Bacteria; phylum Bacillota; class Negativicutes; order Acidaminococcales; family Acidaminococcaceae; genus Phascolarctobacterium_A. The sequence goes on from CAVKDE010000024.1 coordinate 6,553, forward strand.
GCAACACAGGCAACATTGCGCGTTTATGCGCAGCAACCGGCTGCCATCTGCATCTGGTGCGCCCGCTGGGTTTTTCGGTAGAAGATAAATATTTGAAGCGTGCTGGCTTAGATTATTGGCACCTGGTGGACATCCATTATTATGATAGCGTGTATGAAGTGCTGGAAAAATATAAAGATAACCCTAAATATTTTTTGACGACAAAGGCGCATAACTCCTATGCGGATGTAAAATATGCGCAGGACAGCCTGCTGATTTTTGGCAAAGAAACTGCCGGTCTGCCGGAAACTTTGCTGCATGAATATCCTGAAAGCTGTATCCGTATTCCGATGATTGAGGATGCGCGTTCTTTGAACCTTTCTAATTCTGTAGCGATTGTGGCTTATGAGGCACTGCGCCAAAATAATTTTGTTGATTTGACTCTTTACGGAGGGGAATATAAATGATCATTATTAAAGAATTTGATTTTGATGCGGCGCATTATCTGCCTGCTTATAATGGCAAATGCGAGCACCTGCACGGTCATACTTATAAGCTCGTGGTGAAGGTGGAAGGCACGCCTGACCATGAGGGTATGGTGATTGACTTTATTAAATTGAAGAATATAGTGAAGGAAGAAGTGCTGTCTAAGCTGGATCATTCTTGCTTAAATGATATCCTTCCTGTGCCTTCAGCGGAAAATATCAGTGTGTGGATTTGGAATAAGCTGGCAGCTTTGCTGCAAAACGAACGCTATCATTTATATGAAGTAGAAGTGTGGGAAACGCGCACGAGCGGCTGTGTATATAGAGGTGAATGATGAAGGACGTACAGAGTGAAAAAGATTTGCGCCACGTTCCTTTAAAACACGTGGGCATTAAGGATTTGCGCTGGCCGATAGAGCTGCGCGATAAAGCGCGTGGCACGCAGCACAGCGTGGCGAAGGTAACTTTAGCGGTGGATTTGCCGCATGATATGCGTGGTACGCACATGAGCCGTTTTGTGGAGTGCCTGCGTACGCTAGGACCTGTGGATTTAGGCGATGTAGAGAATATTTTAGATAAGCTTAAAGCGCATTTACAGGCAGAGAAGGCATTCATGCAGCTGGAGTTTCCGTATTTTATTACGAAAAAAGCTCCTGTAAGCGGTATGGAAGCACCGATGGATATCGACTGCGTCTATAAAGCGGAAAAAGGCGAGAAGCTGCGCTGGCGCATTACTGCGGTAGTGCCTGTGCAGACGCTGTGCCCCTGCTCGAAAGAAATCAGTGATTACGGTGCGCATAACCAGCGTGCTTTTGCCAAGTTAGAGGTAGAAGCTGAGGAGATGGTGTGGCTGGAAGAGCTGGTGGAGATTGCCGAAGCGTCCGCGAGTACGCCGCTTTATGGCCTCTTAAAGCGTCCTGATGAAAAATATGTCACAGAGCACGCCTATGAAAATCCGCGTTTTGTGGAAGATGCAGTGCGCGAGATTGCGCTGCGCTTAGAAGCAGATAAACGCATTACCTGGTATCGTGCAGAGGTGGAGAGCATGGAGAGCATCCATAATCATAATGCCTTTGCTGTTGTAGAAAAGGGTGAGGACAGATGCTATTAAAAATAAATAAAGAAATGCTGCCTGAGGCAATGGCAAGCATTGGTGCGCATAAGGACAGCTTACCGATTTTTGCGCACAAGGCGGAGATTTTACCGCTGAAACTTTTGCATGTGCGCACGCCGGCGGCGAATATTATTAAGCAGGAGATGCTGGCGATTGGTGGCGATGCAGTAACGCCGATGGGGGCAGTTAATTGCAGCGAGCGTTATGTGGATATTTTGCTTTTAGGCACGCTCAAGGCTTATAAAGTGCTGCTGAAAAAGTTGGCACTGATGCCTTATTTTGGCATACCGCAAGCTTATGAGGATTTAAAGCAGGCTTTAGAGCCGAAAACACTGCGTACTGTTTTGGCGGATGGCAGAGTACTTGAATACGATAAAATGTGCGTGATGGGCATTTTAAATATTACGCCTGATTCTTTTTATGCAGGTTCGCGTGTATCGCAGCTAGATGAGGTTTTAGCGCGTGCAGGCAAGATGCTGGCTGCCGGGGCCGGGGTGCTGGATATTGGCGGCGAATCGACGCGCCCGGGCAGCGATAGTGTGGACGGAGAGGAAGAACGCCGCCGCGTTGTGCCTGTGATTGCTGCTTTGCGTAAGGAGTATCCTGAAGCTGTGCTTTCTGTGGATACTTATCGCGCGGATACGGCAGAGGCGGCACTAGCTGCCGGAGCTGATATTATTAACGATATCAGTGCCATGGGGGCAGATGCGCGTATGGCGGATGTGGTTGTTAAAACTAAGGCACCGATTATCCTGATGCATATGCGTGGTACGCCTAAAGATATGCAGCAAAACTGCGAGTATAAAAACGTGGTGGAAGAAGTGGCGACGTATCTTTACGAGCGTGCGGAAATTTTGCGTGAGTGCGGTGTGGGCGCGGAGAAGATTATTTTAGATCCGGGCATTGGTTTTGCGAAGAATGTACAGCAAAATCTTTTGTTGATGCGTGATTTAGAGGTGCTGACGAGCTTTGGTTATCCTGTGCTTTTGGCTGCTTCGCGTAAGAGTACGATTGGTGCGGTGCTTGGCGGTGTGCCTGCTGCTGAGCGTTTGGAAGGCACGATTGCGACGAGTTTGCAGGCTGTTTACGCCGGGGCGCAGATGGTGCGTGTGCATGATGTAGAGGAGAATGTGCGCGCGATTAGAATGCTGGAAGCGATGCGTGCGCCTGAAAAGTATTAAGAAAATGGCTGGCGCATAGCGACAGCCATTTTTCTGTATGACGTGTAGCGACGCAATTAAATATCGTTTTGCTCAGGAAAAATATGAACGTCGAGCTTAATTGCTCGTTAAAATTGCTCTGATTGTTGCTTAAAGGCAATATAAGCTCTTATTAGTAGTGCTTCACGATATTATAATTGCTTACTTTTAAACGAATCGAGGAATATTTATGGCAACTGCTTACATCGCCTTAGGCAGCAATTTAGGCGATAAAGAAAAGAATCTGCGTCGTGCGCTCCTGCTTTTGACGCAGCAGGGCGTAGAGGTGGTGAAGGTGTCTGGCTTTTTGCAGACAGAACCTTATGGTGTGACGGATCAGCCGCAGTTTTTGAATGCGGTGTGCGAGGTGCGCACAAACCTTGCGCCTTTGGCACTTTTAGACGTGCTGCTGGCGACGGAGCTGGCGATGGGGCGCGTGCGCCTGCGCCATTGGGGCGAGCGCAATATAGATTTGGATTTGCTGCTTTATGAAAATATTATTATGGATACTGCGTGTTTGCGTCTGCCGCATCCGGATATGCACAATAGGGATTTTGTGCTTTGGCCTTTGGCAGAAATTGCGCCCGATGTAGTGCATCCTGTGCTAAAGAAAACGATGCGAGAACTCAAGGAGGGTTTGCTATGTTAGATAAAACTGCTTTATTACAACGCTTTACGGCGTATGCGAAGATTAATACTGCTTCGGACGACCAATCGCTAGCGCAGCCGAGTGCGGAGCGTGAATTTGATTTAGCGCGTTATCTGGTAGATGAGCTGACGCAGTTAGGCTTAGAAGATGTGGAAATGACAGAGCACGCTTATGTGCTGGCAACTCTGCCTGCGAATGGTGTAGAAACTGCGCCTGTGATTGGCCTGATTGCGCATATGGATACATCTAACGAAGCGAGCGGTGAAAATGTAAAGGTGCAGCTGCACGAAAATTACGCTGGCGGTGAGATTAAGCTTAATGAAAAAGATGCGCTGCGCCCCAGTGATTTTCCGGAGCTTTTAAATTACCTCGGACAGGACATTATTACTTCCGATGGCACGACGCTGTTAGGTGCGGATGATAAGGCCGGCATCTGTGCGATAGTTTCGGCGTGCGAATATCTTTTGGCGCATCCCGAAATTAAGCATGGCAAAATCCGCCTTGCTTTTACGCCTGATGAAGAAATTGGCCGTGGTACGGAGCATTTCCCTTTGCAAAAATTTGGCGCAGATTTTGCCTACACCGTTGATGGTGGCGCGCTGGGTGAATTAAATTATGAAACTTTTAACGCCTGCAATGTGCATGTTACCTTTTATGGCATTTCTGTGCATCCTGGCAGCAGCAAGCACAAGATGCGTAATGCGGTGAATATGGCGGCAGAGTGGCAGCTGAGCCTGCCTGCGGGAGAACGCCCTGAATATACGGAAGGTTACGAGGGCTTTTATCACACGCTGCGCATTGCTGGTGGTACGGATAAGGTAGAAATTGACATGATTTTGCGTGACCATGATAAAAAGATTTTGGAGCAGCGCAAGGAGTATCTTTTGTCGCTGGCTGCTTTGATGAATAAAAAATATGGTGGCGATGTGGTGGAGTGCGTTTTGCATGATGCTTACTGTAATATGAAGGAATATATTCTGCCTGTGTATGTGATTGTGGAGCGTGCGGAAAATGCTATGCGCGCGGTAGGAGTAGAGCCTGTGCTTGCGCCTGTGCGCGGCGGTACGGATGGTTCAACGCTCAGCGCCATGGGGCTGCCCTGTCCGAATCTTTTTACGGGCGGGCATAATTTCCATGGGCGTTTTGAGTATTTGCCGCTCCAGTCGCTGGTGAAGATTACGGAAGTGCTGGTTAAGTTGGTGGAAGAGTAAATTTGAGGGTTGTAGGGTATTTTGCGAACGGGCCTCTCCTTGGGGAGATGTGGCATCGCGTAGCGATGACGGAGAGGGGCATGATAAAACGTAAATTTTTAAAC
>CAVKDE010000025.1:0-11236 GCA_963654835.1 Duodenibacillus sp.
CAGGTCTGCTCCTCGCAGGTCTGCTTCTCGCAGGTCTGCTCCTCGCAGGTATGCTTCTCGCAGGTCTGCTCCTCGCAGGTCTGCTTCTCGCAGGTCTGCTCCTCGCAGGTATGCTCCTTGCAGGTATGCTCCTTGCAGGTATGCTCCTTGCAGGTCTGCTCCTTGCAGGTCTGCTCCTCGCAGGTCTGCTCTTTGGCCTTCTTTGCCATCAGTCCAGTACCATTTACCGTGTGCTTCAACGATTTTGTTAATTTGTTCTTGCGTAAGTTTTGTCATTTTCTTCACTCCTTAATCTTTCTGCCCAACGTTCTAACTTGCTTTCGTCCTGGCAATCGATTAAACCTAAAAGTTCTCCCACCGCCAGCACATCGCTAAATTCCTCTTGTAAGTTAAGGTTAGCTTCTCCTACGCTTACCGGTGTGACGTTGTTGTTTAAGCCCTCAGCGCGCATTACTTTGCTGGCAGCTTTAATGAGTTCTGCTGCTTCTTCTTGTAGCTGTTCTAAGAGTGTGCGTTTGTCCAGTACACTCATGATGTATTGTTTGTTGTCCATAGTATCCTCCTAAATATTCATAGGGTCGCAGTAGTCGCAGGGACAAGGTTCGTCAGATTTCATATTCTACTCCCAACTCTTCTGCGACTTTCGGCAGTGCAGCTTCTGCTTCTTCGCGGGTACGATATACCCAGCCTTTTTCTAGCAAAGCATAGTCATAAGGATGTTTTGACCACAAGAATCGAGAAATATCCCATTTGCCATAAGTACAGGTGAAAGAATAATAAATTTCTCCAACTTTCGGCTTCCAAGGCAACTTGATGATTTCACATTGTCCATGTAATAAATCACTAAGTTCTTGGGCAGTAAGATTGTTACACTTCCAAAGTCCACTGCAATCTTTTACACACAATGCACGACCATCAAACATATATAGTGCGTCGTTAGTTGATAGTTTAAATTCTTCTTTAATCTCTACGCCCAACATTTTTACAATTTCTGGGATTAAATTTTTAGCCATTATTCTTCCTCTGATAAATCTTCAACCTTAACAATTTCAACGCCAACGAGATGGTCTTGAAGTTCCTGTGTCCCCAAACACGATGCAATTTCTTCACCGTCTTTGTTATATACCAAAATTTCGCCATCCAATTCATTGAATTCATCTAATTCATAGTCCTCAAGATTAGGCTCGATTTTGCCATTTTCAAAAGTACACTCTTCACTAAGCGGGTAATCACCTGTAAATTCGGTATATCCATTGATAACATCTGCGCCATATATGTGTCCATTGCAGATAACTTGTTCTGTTGCGATGATTTTTGTGTCACCAAATAAATATGTTAAATTTACAGTATAGCGTGCCCTTTTTAATCCTTCTGGGTCATAGTAGTTAATCATTATTCTCCCTCCTCATATACACTTTTAATAGCCCATCTAACCAATTTATTCATTTTTACTTCGGCTTTATATCTATCCAAGCCATTCTCTTTGCCATTTAATGCAGCTTGGGCAAATACTGCTGCTATGTTTTCTATACAGCGTTTCTCACCCATAACAACTTGAGATGCTGCCTTATTAGCTTGGCAAGCCAAGATATAAGGTACACCGCTTTCATTGAGCAAGTTTATAGCTTGCTTAACTTTCTCGTTGCTCATTTCTCCATCCCTCAGCTTCTTTACAGTTAATCCAAGTAGCATTATCTGCGTAAGTATGCTCCTTCACAAAAGCCACCGCACGCTCTTTAGCTTCCTTTTCGTTGTCTGCACCGATTGTAATTTTTACAGCTACTTCTACTTCATATAGTTTCATTTTCAATCTCCTTTAGCCTTTCGCCGATAGCTCGCGCTACATTGACAGTAACGCCATTGCCAGCCTGCTTATATAGTTGCGTATCGCTTATGCCAACCGCTTGCGCACGGTCAAAATACTCATCAGGGAAGCCCTGCAACCGCCAGCACTCGCGTGGAGTTAAACGGCGTATACGGACACTATCGTTAAATATAGCTACGCCGTGCCTGTCCTGCGCTGTTAAAGTAAAGGACGGTTCGCCAGGCTCTTCCATGCGCCGGCCATTCTGTCGTTTTTCAGCACGGTCTGGCGTTAGAACAGGTGCTGCCAGCACGCCATTGCTACAATCTGCCGTCTGATCTCCACAATGTTTAGCAGTTAGTGCGTTTGCTGTATCAATAGGTTCCAGTCTTCCGCTCTGGCGACTACCTTCGCCACGTTCTGTATATCTAAACCTAACAGCATACAGCCCAGTTTTCGCACCTCCGCCACCGCCAGAAGAAGCCAACGTTGCACTTAATCCTTGCCCGTCGTAAACTCTATACCATCTTGACGGTGGTGGTATAGTTTCTGTGAGTTTGCAAGGATTCTCGCCGTCTGTTCTCGAGAGAGGAAATACTTTTCGTCCACTGATGTTTCCAAGATAGCCGATAATGAACACTCTTTCCCTGTTTTGCGGTACGCCGAAGTCTTTGCTGTTGAGAGTGTCCCATTGGAGAGAGTACCCGTACCCCCCCACTTCACACAGCAACCGCGCAAAGTCAAATCCGTTTCCAATGCTAAGTAGATTTTTAACATTTTCAATGAGTAACCATTGAGGTCTATCTTCTTTCCGACGGCCGGCAAGCAGTCGCATAATCTCGTAAAACAATCCGCTTCGCTCGCCATCTTGCAGCCCTTTTTGCTTGCCCGCGACGCTGATGTCCTGGCAAGGGAAGCCGAAACTCCAGAGGTCTGCTTCGGGTACGTCATAAGGCTTAACTGTTCGTACATCGTGATTCTCCCATTCTCCTTCCGTATCGTACATTGCTTTGTACGCTTTGCGTGCGTATTTATCAAACTCGCAAAAGCCCATACATTCATGCCCTGCCTGTTCTAAACCTAAGCGTATGCCGCCGATGCCAGAGAAAAAATCTATGAATTTCATTTTGACCACCACAGTTTCTGCCCGCAATGAGGGCAATAATTAGGTCTATCACCTTTATCTATATGGTAACTAAGGTCTTCGGAAACAACCTTTTGACATTTAGGACACTGATAATGCTTATCAATATCAAACACTGCCGGGAAGAAAAAACCAAGCGCAACTTCATGTTTTTCAAATTTTGTTTTGATGACTGTTACTTTTACAGGCATAGGCATTTGCTTTTTGATACCGTCTAAAGCTTCTCTTGCTTCACGCAAGCATTTAATCCAATTTCTTATAATGGCGCGTTCAGCAGCTTTATACTCAGTAGAAGAATGTACTTCCCCATATCCATTCCAAGGTATATGATTCCTAAATTTAAAATCGCAGCGAATATCTCTTTCGTGGTCTTTGATTATAACTTTCAAGTCATCTATTATCTTTTTCACAAATTGACTTTTCATATTTCCAACCTCCAATAGGTCTCCATAAATGTAAAATATCTTTCACGCCGTTTACACCATGCAAGTATTCGCTTGCTTTAGGGTGTACTTGATGTACTTCTTCGTTTTCGTACCAAAAGAAGTCTTTTACCATACACATAATTTCCCATGACGGTGTTTTGTGCATCGTGCCACAAAATTTGACACTTACATGCTCCCATTCAATGCCATTAGCTTCGTCTTTTTCTTTAAAGCCGATAATGCAGCTGATGGTCTTTTTTACACCTGGCAAGGTAAGAAATCCAGAAAGCGATAAACCATCAAAGTTAAATTTGTTTTTTTGGTCTGCTCTAAATTGTTTGCTGGATAAAATTTCTTGAATTGTTTTCATTGCTGTATTTCTTCCTTTTTTAGAAATTCTTTTTTGGCTATATCAAGCTTCTCTAAACTTGCCGCGAAATTTTCTTGTTGTACTATTTGTCCAAGTGCAAATGCTATACATTGCATTGATTCGCAAATTGCTTTTTGTTCAGAAGCGGAATTTGTTTTGATGTTTCCTAATTCTTCCATTTTTGCTGTTAAAATATTGAGTGTTTTATTATACTTTTCCATTTTGTCCTCCATTTAAAACATTGATATTGCTTCAAAACGTCTAGGCTTTAACATTTCTGTTGTTGCCTTTTTGTACATATCACGACTAATTTCAAAACCGTAGCTGCTACGCCCTAACTCCTGCGCCGCTCTAAGCGTTGCACCACTGCCAGCAACAGGATCAATAACAACATCTTCGGGGTCAGTAAAGATTGTAATTAACCGTCTTAATAAATTTACAGGCTTCTGTGTCGGATGGATTTTAGGATAAGCCTTTGTATCCGATACCCACTTCATCCAATCAAAAACCATATCACCGCCGTTATTAAATTTGGGTAATTTGTCGCGATACAATATTAAGGCATGTTCAGTTGCTCCAACAACTCGCATATTAGTCTTCAAGACTTGTGCGGAATAATTTTTTACAAACGTCAACGGAATGTAATTTTTAAAGCCATATTTAGCAGCATATTTGATTACCATTTCCACTTGCTGGAATGAGCAAAACACAATCATGCACGGTGCTTTTCCTCTTTCCTTTGGTTCTTTCTTTAACAGGCGGTTGCAAAAGTGAAAATACTCGGCAATGTTGAAATTATAATCGCTGTTAAAAAACGCTTTACCAGCAAGCTTGCTTTCGCCGTTCTTTCTATCGCCACCGTTATACCACATTGGATTACTGCCATATGCATTAGCACCACAGTTATAAGGTATATCAGCAATAACCAGCTGTGCGCGAGGGATGTTATATTTTTTGTAGTTTTGGTAATTATCGTTATACAGCTCACATTTTACTTGTTTTGTCATTTTCTCCTCCTTGCTCCGCACAACTCGGGATGATTGCTACACTTCTTACATTCCTTATCACATTCCCAACAGCACACATGACATACTTCGCTTCTAACGCAACCGGGATCCGGATGTATACATTCGTAATGCATTTTTAACTGCTGTGTAATAACCGGTACATTCGACTTTGGGAACGGCTCGGCTGCTTGTCTTTCAACGTGCTTAAAATTTAACGGATGTATCTGTCTTCGTAAGGCTTGTGCGTCGCTCATAATTTGATGCTTGCACTCTTTACTACCACAAGTTACGCCCATCCTTCTTGCAAGGTTTGACACCTCTTTATAGCATTCTCGCCCACATTTGCAAATGCACCTAGCTACTGTTGATTTTCGTCCCGGTCTTACGATAATCGCGCCAGGTGGCAAAAGTTCAACTACTTTCAAATAGCCAATTTTTTGACCTACAAGGTAGCTCCAATCCTTAGCCATACAATTACTTCCTTTCGTTTATTGTTTAATCCACACTATGCGGCGGCACGTTGAACATCTACACGCCATCACAATTTTCTTGCGGTCGATAACTAATGCGCTATACACAAGCTTTGTCTTGTCGCTCCCGCAATGCGGACAATACTTTGGTATTTTCATCGCTTTACCTCCAACTTTGGCAGGAATTTAAGTACCTGTCCAAGATTTCTAATGCGGTACTTTCCCACATCTTCTTTTGTGATGTACTTCCTGCCATAAAAAGCTTTCATGTTCCGCCATACCAAAATTGGTATATTGTAAAAATCTGTTAAGCCAAACGATACAAGAATAAAGCAAGTGGCTCCAAGCTGTTCGTAACCTTCCAGATACTTCATTTGGTGCGGCTCTACACGGCTTTGTAACATCCTATCGCTGTCGGTATGCTTTGCTTCAAAACACACCGTGTAACCACCTCGCACAACGCCTTTGTAGTCTACGCCGCTTTTTTTAGCGTAGTTCGCAATAAACTGTCCGCGTGTTCCATATGGCTTGATGTAGTGTACCGGCTCGCTTTGCTTTTCAATCTTTGCCAAGCCGCGCTCCTCGTAGTATCTGCATCCAGCCTCAATCATTTTTTCAAAATACGCGCCGCTGGCTTTGCTGCGCTTGCCCATAATGATGTTTTCTACGTCACGCTGATTTAACATTTTTCTTGTACCCCTTAAACTTCATCCGGCTGAAAGCGTATCTAAGATATGCCAAATCTTCCAGCACGTCGATATATTCCTTACGATCAACATACACTTTGCTAACTCCCCACTTGCTGATAAGCTTCATGCTAGGGTTATACAGCTGGTGGTTGATGGTTTTATATAAGTAGCAGTATTCGCTACAAATCTTCTTAAACTCGTCTTTTGTAAGCTCCAATTCGCGCATTGCAAGCTTTTTAAGGCGGTTTACTTCGTCTTTAATTTTCATGCTGCACCTCTATAACAGCACGGCAGGGAATGTGTGAAAGTCTTTATTTTTTGGAGGTTTCTCCTTTCGTAGTGTTGCCCTGCCATGATGTTGACTAAAATGGGATTTCCTCGTCGAACGGAACGGCAGTGCCGAAACTTTCCATGCCACCGCCAATCGGCGCGCTCTGCTTACCTTTGGAAGTGCTTTGTTGCTGTCCACCTTGTTCCCTGCGTTCGATGTACTCAAATCTTTCAGCGATAACCTCCGTAATATAGTGCTTGTTGCCTTGCTTGTCGTCGTAGCTTCTCACCTGCATACGCCCTTCTACAAGTACGCGCTGACCTTTGCCAACCGTGTTACCTACAAGTTCCGCCGGCTTGCCCCAAATTACAACAGGGATAAAATCTGCTTCCCTTTGTCCATCTTGATTAGCAAACGGTCTATCTACCGCCAAGGTGAACTGTGCTACACATTTTCCAGATTGCGTATACTTAACTTCTGGTTCACGCGTTAAGCGTCCGAGTAAAATTACTTTATTCATGTTCTTCCTCCTTCTTGATCTGTGCGTTGATAGCTGCTATTGCTTTTCTTAAATAGTCAACTTCGCCGCTGTCATTCCATTGGTTTAATCTAAAATTTACTTCGGTGATAAAAAAGCGTTTTTCTTCGTCACGCCTCATTGCTTCTAAGCTCATTCGTTCCTCCTACAAGCCTAACAGCTTGTTAGTTGCTGCAAAATCATCAGCTACTTTCTTCCTGCGCCTGCTGGCGTGCATAACCTCTATCGGATGACACATTTGCAAAATGCGGTCGTAAATTCGCGTTTCTTGCAACGTCTGAGGCTTTTTAATGGTTTCGATGGGCAAGTTTGTTGTAATGATGGTCGGTAAGCCGCTCCTGCAACGGCTGTCGATAATCTGAAACACAAGCTCCTGCGCAAACTCTGTACGCCGCTCTGCGCCTAAATCATCAAGCACTAGCAGTTCAAATTGGTTTAGTCCATCAAGATATGCCTGCTTCTGTTCCGTCCCCCACAATGTATTGTAGACGCGCCCAAAATTTGTCATTAAGCACGGTACACCGCGCTCAATTAGCGCATTTACTACGCACGCCGCGGCGAACGTCTTGCCGCTACCGCTATTGCCATACAGTAGCAATCCTTTGTGATGCTCGCGAAACTCTGCGTAATGTTCAACGTAGTTTTTCATTGCCCGCATTATACGTTCATCCGCGCCGTCGTCGTTTGCAAAAGTCTGCTCCTGCATTTCGCGCTCTGGAAAGCCTGCCTGCCGTAGCTGCTTAACTCTAGCAAGCTGTTTTTCGTGTTCCTCGCGCTCATGCTCTGCGTCAAGCTCTTGCCTGCGACACTCGCAAAGGCAGGACACAATCCGCGGCACACCAAACAACATTCCGCGATGCTGCTTCGGCGTATGGCACTTGCCACACATCAGCAAGCCGTTTTCGTAGTAGTCATTAGCTTTTTGCTTATTTACTTGCGCTGCATTTTTTGCAACACGCTCAACAGCTAACGCTAAACTTCCTTGCACATCATTCGCTGATATGCTTAACACTTTTGTTTCCACGTTCTCACCTCGCTAAAATAAATCATCAAGGTCTGTTTGGTCGTCCGGTGGTTTGAAATTGTCCGGCGGTTTCTTTGGCTTGCTACCACTTGCAATGTTCCGCGCCACTCCCTCACAGTAAGCGATTGATTTTTTTCCTTGTTCTGCCGTAATTGTTACCGCCTGCAAGGCTGTTGCTTCGCCGTGTTCCGTAACAATGGCTTGTAACCGCTCTGCTATGTACGGCGTTATCGGCGTTACATTTTGATTCCAGAATGTAACGGGATTAGCGTTACAAGTAAGAGAATTTGTAACGCTGTTACCGTTACATCTAGCGTTACAACTAGAGTTGTTATTCTTTTTCTCTATCTTATTCTTACTCTTATTCTTTATATCCGTTACATCTAGCGTTACATTATCAGAATTTGTAACGTTACTATCGTTACATCTAGCGTTACCGCTGTTACAATTACCGTTACAATCCGTTACATCTAGCGTTACATTATCGGAATTTGTAACGCCATTACCGTTACATTTTTTCTTTTGGTTTTCACGGTACTTAGCAACGCGCAAGCGAGTTCTTTCTTTTTCGCTTAACTCTGCATTGCTAATCTTTGCAAGTGCTTCTGTGTTCTGGTAGTTTTCCCATTTAATAATGTAGATATAGCCATTATCCTCAATGCCTATCATGTTATACTCTTGCAAGAGTTCTAATCCTTGTTCAACAACCTTAGCCTTTTTAAATCCACAAACAGCAGCTAATGTTTTAGGTGTATACGCAACTCCTTCAGTAACATATATATAACCGCCGTCGTTTTGCTCCCTTGCTAAAGCTAACAGGAGAAACCATAAAAGAGCTATGCTATCGCCGTTTGGTTCATCTCTTATAATACGTATTTTTTTATTTGTTACGATGTCGGCGCTAACTTTAAACCAGCTCTTCTCCATAGCTACCTCCTACAACAACTTCTTCCATAACGGCTGCCTTTTTAGCAGCTTCACATATTTCATCAATGCTTTACGCCTCATAAGTAGTTCCTCCCTACTTTAGCCATCCATTCATCACGGCTATGCTTATCTTCGTAGCAGCTTTGAGCAAAACGCTTTAATCTTAGGTCAAGCTCTGTATTGTGGTGAGGACTGTAATTACCGCGGTGATGCTCTACACATAGCCAAATCGTTAATCCTAACTTATCAGCGATACGCCGCATTGCCGTACCATGTAGTACATGATGGCGTTGCAATACTACGTTTACAGCCCCACAAACAAAGCATTGCTTTTCGTCTTGCAAAATGCTTTTCTTACTCATGCGGTTTTCTCTTTCGGAGCAACTTCATCAAGCAGTGTTTTAATGGCTGTATGAGCAAGTTTGTATTTCTCCATCGTAAGCATCTTTTCAAGCACTTCAAGAGTTTCTTCTTTAATGCTCTTGTAAACGCCAATTTTATTACCATCTTTATCAGTACCGCTAACAAGAACATGAATATCACCATTCGGCAAAATTCTTACAAACTTATCTCCTGTCGCTTGCGGTTGAGCTTTAGGTTGCTGTGTTTTTTGTTGCTGTACTCTGGACTGTTTAGGCGGTTCACAAGCAGCGTTACCATCGTCATCTTCTTGCGCAATTCCGAGTGCTGCTGCCAGGCTGTAACGCCTTGCATATGTAAGCGTACTGCCAAATCCTTGCGCATCGTTCTTTTGAATCGGATAACTGCTGGTAGTTTTAAGGTACTGACCGCTACTGTGCATTAACAGCGTTGTTACTGCAAGTTTGTTACCTTCTACAATGCCTTCGTTAGCCTGAAATACGCTCAAACCGTTTTTAGCAAGTGGTTCACGTACTACGCTCAAGCACTCTGCTAAATCCGCGTATTTGCTTTTAAAAAACGGATTATCACTACTCTTTGCAGCATTTTTCATTTCACCTTGCGCTTTTGCTAAAGCTTCTGCTAAAGCACTAATGTTTTCGCTCATCTCCATTTAAATCACTTCTCCTTTTTGTACTAAACTTTCCAGCTCTCCACACAGCAAATCCATTGTATCGAGATTCCAAATACAGCAATCACGATAACTTCCAGATTTCGGCGCAAGCTGTTTGTTGATGTGTACGCCGTGCGCTACAACAGTCTTTTGACCGTTACCATCATGCACAATACCTTTTTGTTGATGATAGCCAAAACTCTGCGCCTTACACTTACCATCACGCTTACAGTGTGCGCAGTCCTTAAACTGCTTCAACCACTCTTGACGCGTAAGCTTTTTAGGCTTATATTTCGCCTTACAAAAAGCTTCAAAACCTTCAATGCTAAGTCCAGGACTAAGCATTGCATTACATTCCGCATTAAGCATTACAAATCTCCTTCTTGTCAGTAATTTCAAGTCCAAGCCTTTTGTTAGCATAGGCTCTTACAACTCTACCCTGTACCGTTGTGTAACCTTTAGCTCGAAGCTCTTTATTCCAGTCACGGATTAAAGCGTAGCCTTTACCAATACCAACGCCTAGCATGTCAGCCAGCTGTTGCGCTGTATAAAACCTAACATCCACATTTGACACTCCTTTCCGGCTATGGTATAATAGCCTCAACAAAAGTTTTAAAAAATATCTTCCTTTCGTTTTTTTAGATCTTTTTTAAATTTTTGTTGCTAAAGGCTCTCTGGTTGTTCGGGGGGTCTTTTCTTCTTGCTCAATTCCTACAAGCACTAGCAAAGCTTGCATACCTTCTCGGCACTCCTTTAAAAGGCTGTTGCCGAGATTTTCTTTTTTTACGGTCTTTGCTACCATTTGAGGAAACAAATCCATAACCTCGCTAACTTCCTTTTGAGCACGCAGCACGTTCATCGCGCTGTCGTTAGACGATGGAATTAAGCCAAACACGTCGCAAAATACGACGTTTTTTTGAAGGTGCTGCACTCTTAACCACGGTGTTTTATAAAGCTTTGCCATTTTTAATGCGATAACATCCGGGCAAGGACGCTCATCGTATTCATACGCTTTCAAACGGCTAAGACTTATATCAAGCTCAACAGACGCTTCAATTAGCGTCAATTTTGCATATTTACGAGCTGTTTGGTAGATATTTTCTTGTTTTTCAAACATCATTGGTCACCTCGTTCTGCTAAAATTTAAGTATGGCAGGAAACTTGCTAAACGCGCTGCCATCATTGTTGTTTAGTAACGGTGTAGTAATTAACCGTTACAACTTCCCCCGGCTGAAGGAAGCGGCGGTTGGCGGACGGATTAGCTTCACGTACATAGTAGTAAAACTCTGCGAAACTCATTTTACCCTCGTTTTTCGGGTAGTACCTTTCCGCAATACCATACAGTGTATCGCCACTCTGTACGGTATGAGTTAAGCTATTCTGTGTAAGCGTCTGTCTGTCCACAAACCCGCCAAAAGTATCATATGCGGCTTGTGCTGCCCATCCGCTTACGTATACCGCGCTAACTAACATCAGCGCAAAAGCGGCGGTTTTTAAAGCCTTATCAAACATTTTTACTCCTCCTAGTCTTTAC
>CAVKDE010000026.1:0-11218 GCA_963654835.1 Duodenibacillus sp.
ATGATGTTGATAAAATTGAAGATGTTACTGTTGTCTGGACAGCGACGAACGATACAGGGCGTTATATTGTCGGCTGGTATGAGCATGCAGAGATGTATCGCTACTATCACGAATTTGAAGATGATACGATAACTGATAAAACCTATTGGGGCTATAATTTCAAGGCTAGCGAAAAGAATGCGTATTTAATTCCGGAAGAGCTGCGTACTTTTAAAATTTTACGTGCCAGCCAGGCTGGTGCAGGCATGGGTATGGGGCAGTCTAACCTGTGGTATGCTGATTCCGCAATAGCTAAAGAAAAATTTGTGCCCAAGGTGTTAGAATATCTGGAAAAGGTGCGTTCGCAATGTGAGCAGTCATATTGGCGTAAAGAAGAAATTGAAAGAATTGCTGACATTAAAAGTAAAAATATCGAAGAGCTGAAAAGTATGGCAAAAAAAGCAAAAGGCTTTGATGAATTTATAGCCATCTATAATCTGATTATTTCTCTGAATCCGCCAGATTTGATGCAAGTAAGATTTCAACGAGCTTTAGATTTAGAACAAATGCTTTTGTATGATGAAGCAATTGAAGAATATCAAAAGGCTTTGGCTTGCGCTACTGCTGAAGATGAAAAAAGGGAAACATATTTGAATTGTTTGTTTAACCTGGAACGTCTTTATGAACTCGTTCATAGATATTTCTTAGCATGGGAGATGGCAAGAAGATGCTTGGCGAAGGCAAATAAAATAGAGGATAAATGTGATGCTATCTGGTATATGTTGTGTATGGCAGAAAAGGAGCAGAACCTGGATTTGTCACATGAAGCCTTAACTTATTATGAGGAACTGCACACGGATTATATGGCAGATGAGGTGGAAAAATATCGTAAAGAAATGAAAAAGTGGAATGATAAATAGTTATTGACTATTTTCTGGAAGGGAGCAGTGCGAACTGCTCTCTTTTTTGCATTTCTCTTTTCTCCGTGCTATACTTATTCCATAATAATTTATGGAGTTATATACATGGAAATAAGAACAGTAACTATGGCTGTGTAGAAGCCGCTTTTGATTTATACACGTGTGCGAGGGAGATTACGTTATGGATTTTCAATTTGATGGTCAAAAATATGCTTATAATTCGCGCCGTCGCGTAGTTTATGGCAAGCGTGGTATGGTCTGCACCTCGCAGCCCTTGGCAGCGCAGGCAGGTCTTGCTATTTTGCAGCAGGGCGGCAATGCGATTGATGCGGCGATAGCGACAGCTATCTGCCAGACGATTGTAGAACCGACGAATAATGGCCTTGGCAGTGATTGCTTTGCCATTGTGTGCGTTAAGGGCAAGCTGTATGGCATTAATGGCAGCGGTTACGCGCCTGAACGTTTAACGCCGGAGGTTGTGCGTGCGGCAGGCTTTACAGAGAAAATGCCTGACCGTGGCTGGCAGGCGGTGACGGTGCCTGGTGCGCCTTCTGCCTGGGCAGAGCTGCACAAACGCTTTGGCAGGCTGCCTTTTGCTAAATTATTTGAACCTGCAATTTATTATGCGGAAAACGGTTATCCTGTTTCGCCGATTGTGGCACGTTTTTGGCAGGAAGGCATTGACGAGCTTACGCCTTATAAAAATAATCCGGCGATTGCGCCATGGTTTAAAACTTTTGATGTGCATGGTAATGGTGTTGCACCAAAAACTGGCGAGCTGGTGCGCCTGCCTGACCATGCTAAAACACTGCGCCTTTTGGCAGATACTTATTGCGAAACGTATTACCGCGGCGATTTGGCGAAAGAAATAGTGGCTTTTAGCGAGCAGACAGGTGGCTGCCTGACGCTTGATGATTTGGCAGCTTATCGCGCGGAGTGGGTAGAGCCTGTGCATATCAATTACCGTGGTTACGATGTGTGGGAAATGCCGCCGAACGGGCACGGGATTACTGCGCTTATGGCACTCAATATCCTCAAAGGTTTTACTTTTACGGCAAAGGATACAGCAGAAACTATGCATAAGCAGATTGAAGCGATGAAGCTGGCGTTTGCGGATGGTATGCATTACATTGCCGATCCGCGCTATATGAGGACGAAGATGGAAGAACTTTTAAGCGAAGAATATGCAGCGCAGCGTCGTGCATTGATTGGTGATGAAGCACTTGAGCCAACGCCTGGCAAGCCTTTTTGCGGTGGTACGGTGTACTTGAATAGTGCGGATGCTGAGGGGAATATGGTTTCCTTTATCCAAAGTAATTACAAAGATTTTGGCAGTGGCGTAGTGCTGCCCGGTTATGGTATTAATTTTAACGATAGAGGCGCAGGCTTCAGCCTTGACCCTGCGCTGGATGATTATCTTGCGCCGCGTAAGAAACCTTACCATACGATTATTCCCGGTTTTTTGACGAAGGATGGCGAGCCGATTGGGCCTTTTGGCGTAATGGGTGCTTATATGCAGCCGCAAGGCCATGTCCAGGTGATTATGAACACGGTGGATTTCCTTTTGAATCCGCAGGCTGCGCTAGATGCGCCGCGTTGGCAGTGGATTGAGGGCAAGGAGATTTGGCTGGAAGAGAGCGTGAAGCCGGAGATTGCCGAGGAGCTGCGCCGACGTGGGCATGAGGTGCGTGTGCTCAGCGATGATACGACGTTTGGCAGGGGCGAGATTATCTGGCGCGATAGTGAAGGGGTTCTTGCAGGGGCAACGGAACCGCGTGCAGATGGAACTGTGGCAGCGTGGTGAGATTCATGGAAAATAAGATTACAACGAAGGAATGGCTGCCTTTAATAGGTATGACTGTTTCCGCTTTTATTTTTAATACTTCGGAGTTTATGCCGATTGGGCTTTTATCAGATATTGCTGCGGATTTTCACATGACAGAGGCGCAGGCGGGGATGCTGATTACAATTTACGCCTATGTGGTGATGCTGATGTCGCTGCCGCTGATGATTGTTGCTTCGCGTTATCCGTTGCGCAAGCTACTTTTGGCGACAATCAGCCTGTTTGCGGTGTCGCACGTGGCTTCGGCGTTCGCTGGCGGTTTTTGGTCACTAATGTTTTCTCGTATCGGCGTGGCCTTTGCCCATTCTATTTTCTGGTCAGTGGCTTCGCCGATTGCTGTGCGCCTGGTGCGTGGGCCTTTTAAAGCTTTGGCAATGAGCATGATTGTAACAGGTACGGCGATTGCTATTATCGTCGGCCTGCCTTTGGGGCGTATTATCGGCCTTTACGTGGGCTGGCGTATGGCGTTTATGTGCATTGCGGTAATTGCTTTTTGTGTATTGGCGTATATGTCCTTTGTTTTTCCGCAGCTGGAAAAAAGCGAGCCGTTTACGCTCGGGCAGCTGCCTGTGATGCTGAAAAATCCTGTGCTTATCGGCCTTTATATGATGTCCTTTTTGCTGCCGACAGGTTATTATACGGCGTATAGCTATATTGAGCCTTATTTGAAGCAGGTGGCAGCTATGGATGATGCGTGGATTACTGTGACGCTGGTGATTTTTGGCGCAGCCGGGCTTTTAGGCAGTGCGGCGTTCTCCAAATGGTACGACAAGTTCCGTTACCACTTCTTCCGTGCTACGGTGTTAGGCGTTGCGGTAGTGCTGCTTTTGCTCTATCCTTTGAGCTTCAACCATTATGTGCTTGTAGTATTGTGCGCTATCTGGGGCATTTTTGTTACTGCGTTTAATGTCGTGGGTCAGGCAGAACTTTTGCGCACGACAACGATGAGCACTTCGGCGGTGGCAATGTCTATTTACTCGGGCATTTATAATTTAGGCATTGGCAGCGGCAGCTATCTTGGCGGTTTAATCTGCACACATTTATCCATGAGCTATATTGGCTTTGGCGGTGGTGCGATTGTGCTGCTTTCTTTTGCTTATTGCGCTTTGCGCCTGGTGCGTGATATGCGTGCGCAGGAAAGTGCGCAGTACTAATAATTACTCTAAGTTCATAAAAATAGCAATTCTTTCTTGCAAGGGGATGAATTGCTTTTTTTGTTGGCGTAAAGTTAACTTATCTAAATTTAACGGTTGACGCAAGCTGATTTCTGCTATATAATAGATACAGTTAACCGAAAGGAAATGGCGGTTAACTACTAAGGTTAGGGATGTGAAAGACAATGCAAAAAATTATAGCTTTGGCCGAGAAGGTTTTGAACGGTCAGGATATTACTAAAGAAGAAGCTGAATATTTGATTAACGTGAGCGATGATGATACCATGGTACTTCTTTCCATGGCAGATAAGATTCGCCAAAAATTTGCTGGTGACGATGTTGATTGCTGTGCTATTATCAATGGCCGCAGCGGTAAATGCAGCGAAAACTGCAAGTTCTGCGCGCAATCTGCACATTATCATACCGGTGTTAAAGAATATGGGCTTTTGAGTGAAGAAGAAATTTTTAATGCTGCCCAAAAAGCTAAAGAAGCTGGTGCAGTGCGTTTCTCCATCGTTACGAGTGGTCGTGGACAGAGCAAGGCTGATGATTTTGTAAATATCTGCCGCACACTTAAACGTATTAAAGAAGAGCTGCACATTGAAGTTTGTGCTTCTCTTGGCATTTTGACGGTGGAGCAGGCTAAAGAGCTGCGCAAGGCTGGCGTTACCCGCTACCATTCCAATTTGGAAACTGCTGGCAGCAACTTCCCCAATATCTGCACTACGCATACTTATGCTGATAAATTTGTGACGATTAAAAATGCTCAGGCAGCAGGCCTTAGAGTTTGCAGTGGCGGCATTTTAGGCTTAGGTGAAACGCGTGAGCAGCGTGTTGAATGGGCCTTTACTTTAAAAGAACTGGGCATTGACAGTGTGCCGCTGAACATGCTCACACCGATTCCCGGCACTCCGTTTGAGAATAACAAGCCGCTGCCGCCGCTGGAAATTTTGCGTGCGTTCGCTGTGTTCCGCTTCATTTTGCCGAAGGCACAGATTCGTACCGCAGGTGGTCGCGAGGTTAACCTGCGTGATCTGCAATCTTTAGCACTTAATGGTGGTGCGAGCGGCATTATGATTGGCGGTTATCTGACAACAGCAGGCCGTGGCACAGATCGCGATATGCAGATGCTCAAAGATTTGGGTCGTCCGCGCAGTGTGCCGAACTTAAATTAATTTGTTTTCCATGAATTTTTAAATACAATCTTACACCTTAAAATCTCAAAAAATACGGACTGGATGCGAGCAGTCCGTATTTTTTTTGTGTGTGCTATGTGTTATAATATAATTTGCTAATGAATTTAAAGAGGTGAAGCAAAATGCAGTCACACTTTCTGATTATTACCGGTATGTCCGGTGCAGGCAAAACGCAGGTGGTGCGCACGCTGGAGGATTTAAACTTCTTTTGTATAGATAACCTGCCGGCGACGCTTATTCCTAAATTTGCGGAACTGTGCCGCCAGACTTCCGAAGATAAAGTGGCACTTGTGGTGGATATCCGCGGTGGCCGTTTTTTTGATAAACTGTTGGAAGTTTTGGACGAAATGGAAGCCAGCGGCCAAAAATATGAGCTGCTTTTTTTAGATGCTTCTGATGCTACCTTGGTGCGTCGTTATAAAGAAACGCGTCGTCGCCATCCTTTGGGCGAGCGCAATACGCTTTTGAAAAACATTACCTGCGAGCGCGAGCTTTTAGACCCCTTGCGCGAGAAGGCAACGTATCTTATTAATACGACGACGCTGAGCACGGCGCAGCTCAAGGCGAAGGTGACAGAGCTTTTTGGCGAAGGTTCGTCTAAAGAACGCATGGGTATTGTGGTGCGTTCCTTCGGCTTTAAGCATGGTTTGCCTCTAGACAGCGATCTTGTTTTGGATGTGCGCTTTTTGCCGAATCCTTTTTACGTAGAAGAATTGCGCGAGATGACGGGTAATGACCGTCCCGTGGCGGATTTTATCTGCCGCTATCCGCAGACTTTTCAATATTTAAAATTGGAAGAACAGCTTTTGGATTTTTTGGTACCGCAGTATATTAACGAAGGCAAGGCACAGCTGGTTATCAGCGTAGGCTGCACGGGCGGACAGCACCGCAGTGTGTTTATTGCTAATAAATTATATGAATATCTGCGCGAAAAAGGTTATAATGTGGAAGTTACTCATCGTGATATTCCCAAAAAGCATTAAGGGAGGAAGCTATGGGTTGGATTAGTTGGTTATGCCCGGGCATAAATTTAAAACGCTGGTTGCTTTTATTTGCTGTTGGCGTTTTGCTATGTGCCTTGGGTTTAGCATTGTTTTTTAATTATCAGCTGATGGGCAAGGCGGAGGAGCTTTTATTCCAGATGACTTACCAGACGACAGGACGCTATTCTAATGGCCTGATTATGGCGATGGGTTTGGCGTTCCTTGTGGTTGGCTTTGCTGTGATGGTTTACGGCACGCGCCGCTTAATCAGCTCTGTTGTTTCTGTGGTGGTGCCTGATAAAAACGGCTCGCTGATGGAAACAATTTTTATGCAGCGCAAGCTGACGCGCGGCCCCGCTATTACTGTTGTAGGTGGTGGCACAGGTCTTTCCACACTTTTGCGCGGCATGAAATATATTACTAATAATTGTACTGCTGTTGTTACTTCCGCTGATGATGGTGGTTCTTCCGGTCGTTTGCGCAAGGAGTTAGGGATTATTCCCCCAGGTGATTTGCGTAACTGCCTGACAGCTTTGGCTGATAGAGAGCCTTTAATGGAGCGTTTGATGCAGTATCGTTTTCAGGGCGATTCACCGCTTGCAGGCCATTGCTTTGGCAATCTTTTTATTGCTGCGATGGCGCAGGCAGAAGGCGGTATGGAAGCTGGCCTTAATGCTACAAGCCAGATTTTGAAAGTGCGCGGCAGGGTAATTCCTTCTACTTTAGCGAATATTCAGCTGCGCGCGCAGATGACGGATGGCACGATGGTGACAGGCGAATCAGAAATACCAAAGGCACGTAAGCGCATTAAGCGTATGATGATGCTGCCAGCGGATGCACCGGCAGCAGATGGTGCGGTAGAAGCAATTTTAAATGCTGATGTGCTGATTTTTGGCCCGGGCAGCTTATATACGAGTGTTATTCCTAACCTGCTTGTAGAAGGTATCCGTGATGCTGTAGTGCGTTCCAAAGCAGTAAAAATTTATATCTGCAACGTGATGACGCAGCCTGGTGAAACGGATGGTTATGGTGCTTATGAGCATGTAAAAGCTTTGATTGACCATGTGGGTGTGCAGTTTTTGGATTACGCGATTGTCAATGATCAGGCGGTGACAGCGGAGCAGCTGCGCCAATATAATGCAGAAGGTTCGCGTCCTATACAGCCGGATATTGAAAAAATTCGCGGGCTGGGCATTACTGTAGTGCCTGCGCGTTTAATCAGCAAGAACGATTTGGTGCGCCATGATCCGCGTAAGCTGGCGCGCGTGCTGATTGCCCTTATTTACCGTTTGCGTTTGTTCGGGCGGGGTATGCAGTTCTTTGATTATTTCTTTATGAAGCAGGGTATGAAAAAAATGTATCAGCAGGATCAGCAAAAATAATCGCTGGCAGCAATAAAGAAGGGGGAGACCGATGTCTTTTTCTAATGATGTAAAAAATGAATTATCGCGTATTGAAACGAATGACGCGGCAGGCGACAAGGCAGAACTGTTAGGACTTTTGCGCATGAGCGGTGCTATCGTCATCCGTGGTATGAATATCGGTATCCACTTTTCTACGGAAAATGCAGCACTGGCAAGGCGTGCTTTGCAGCTTTTAAAAAGTAATTATCAGGTGCAGACGGAGGTTGTTATTACCCGTTCACGCCGTTTAAAGAAAAATAACCGCTATCAGGTGCAGGTTATCCCTGCGCCGCAAGTGAGCATTGCGATGCACGAGCTCCAGCTTTTAAGTGTTGAAAGTGATTTAAAAAATCCGCTTTTGGCTACGCATGACTGCAAGCGTACTTTTTTGCGTGGGGCTTTTCTGGGCGGTGGCAGTATCAGCCGTCCTACGAGTGATTACCATTTGGAAATGGTGACGGAAAACGAAGATTTTGCGCATACGATTATTAAAGTGATGCAGGCGTTCTCCCTCAAGGCTAAGTTGACCGACAGGAAGAAGGAGTTCATTGTTTATCTGAAAGACGGTGAAAGCATTATCAATTTTTTAAGCGTTATTGGTGCGCATAACGCAATGATGGAGCTGGAAAATGTGCGCATTGTCAAAGAAATGCGCAATAATGTGAATCGTGCAGTGAACTGCGAAACAGCTAACTTAAACAAAGTGGTGAAGGCAGCAGTGCGCCAGGTGAGCTGCATTAAATTTATTGATGAGCATATGGGCTTGGAAAATCTTCCTCAGCCTTTGCAGGAAACGGCAAAACTGCGCCTTGATTATCCTGATGTATCGCTAAACGATTTAGTGGAATACTCTGGCGGTTTGGGTAAATCAGGCATCAATCACCGCCTGAAAAAATTGCAGGAAATTGCGGTAGGATTGGGCATGGAATTGGAGAAAAAAGATAAATGACGAAAAAGTTAGCATTAAAAATTTTATGGGGTGTTCTTGCGGTAGTTGTATTATTATTGCTTGGCGTGAATGTAGCGTGGCATTTAAACGGTGCACGCTGGCAGGAAGAATATGCTGCTTTTCGTAAGAGCGGCGCACCTGTTTTGATGTATCATGCTGTTGGTGATGAGGAAGGTGAAGATTGGCCCAAAACGCTGATTATGAAGCCGCAGCTTTTCGAGGCGCACCTGCGTTATTTAAAGGAGCAGGGCTATACGATTGTAACTGTCGCTGAGCTGGCAGACCGCCTGCAAAAAGGCGAGAGCGTAGATAAGTACGTCGCACTGAGCTTTGACGACGGTTATAAAAATAACTATAGCGTGGTGTTGCCGCTGTTGCAAAAATATGATGCCAAAGGTTCTTTCTTTGTAATTAACAGAGATATGGGCGATAGGCTGCACATGGATGAACAGGAGATAAAAGGTTTAATTGCAGCTGGTATGGAGCTGGGGTCGCACACCTATAGCCATAATCCGTTGGCGAAGATTGATGAAAAATATCTTGTGTGGGAAACGGATACTTCCCGCTTCTGGCTGAAGAAAAAATTTGACGGTTACATTGTGCGTACTTTGGCTTATCCTAATGGCAGCTATAATGATAAAGTTATCGCTGCGGCGCAAAAATATGGTTTTTACCGCGCGCTGACAGGACACGTGGGCGTGAATACGGCAGAAACGTATCAGCGTGCGCCGATGGAAATGTACCGCGTGACGGTGGCTGATGACGGCAATGGGCTGGAAGGTTTTAAGAAACGCTTAGAGCAGGCGTATTTCTTTGGCTTCTTGCAGACCAAGGGTATTGATGTTAATGTGGTAAGGGATTTGTTCGTGCATTAAATCTGCAAAAAATCCTTGCCAAATGCGTCAAAAAACGGTAAAATAAATTAGGTAATCATATTATATTTTTGGAGGTAATCATTATGCGTAAACACATTCAAACTGTTAATAAAGCAATGCTGAACAAAACTCTGCGTACCGGCGGCTGCGGCGAATGCCCGGCTTCCTGCCAATCCGCTTGCAAAACTTCCTGCACCGTTGGCAACCAGGTTTGCGAACACTGCAAATAAGATGAAAAAAAGATGCAGCTCCCTGTTTGTTGCAGGGAGCTGTTTTACTATGTAGCTGATTCGGAAAGCTATTTATAAAGAAAGGTTGAAATACATGCTGATACATAAGATGCGTCTGGATGACTATATGGCTGTGCTGGATATCAATAGTGGTGCAGTACATTTGGTTGACGATGTTATTTATGATTTATTGGATTATTACAATGGCAGCAATGATGAAGAAGCTTTGGCTGCCTTGAAAGATAAATATAGTGAAGAAGATTTGCGTGATGCATTAGAAGAAATGCACGGCCTGCAGGATGAAGGACTGCTGTTTAGCCCTGCGTTCGACGTGCCGCCAACTTTTGCAGAAAAACCTATTGTTAAATCCCTGTGCCTTTTGGTAACGCATGACTGCAACCTGCGTTGCGGTTATTGTTTTGCTGATACAGGCTCTTTTGGTGGCTGCCGCCAGCTGATGAGCAAAGAAACTGCGGAAAAAGCAATTGAATTCGCTATTGAAGGCAGCAAGAAGCGTCATAACCTGGAACTGGATATGTTTGGTGGCGAACCGCTGATGAACTGGCCTGTTGTTGTGCATATTACGGAATATGTGCGCCGCCGCGAAAAGGAAACAGGAAAGAACATTAAGCTGACATTGACAACCAATGGTACACTTTTGAATGATAATAATATTAAATTTTTGAACGATAATCGTGTTATGCTGGTATTGAGTTTAGATGGCAAAAAGGCAACACATGATGCTATGCGTCCGTTCCCCAATAAGGCAGGCAGCTATGATGCAGCAGTACGCGGCTTTAAAAAGCTTATTGAAAGTCGTCAGGGTAAAAATTACTATTTGCGCGGCACTTATACGCATTTTAGCACGCATTTCTGTGAAGATGTGCTGGATATGACGAAGGTGGGCAAGGAGATTTCTGTGGAGCCGGTTGTGGGTATTGATGAGCCTTGGGTGCTGACAGAAGAAGATTTGCCTGTTATTTTTGACGAATACGATAAGCTGGCACGTGTTTATTTGCAAAAACGTCGCGAGGGCGATCCGTTTGACTTTTTCCATTTTAATGTAGCTTTGGATAATGGCCCGTGTGTAGCTAAACGTTTGGCTGGCTGTGGTGCAGGCCATGAATATTACTGCATTACTGCTAATGGCGATATTTACCCATGCCATCAGTTTGTTGGCCGTGAAAAATATAAAATGGGTACGCTGGATACTGGTGTTGTTACGCCTGAACTGGTGCAAAAGTTCCGCCACACTCATGTTATGACAAAAGCTGAGTGCAGCCAGTGCTGGGCGCGCTTCTTCTGCAGCGGTGGCTGTCACGCTAATGCTGATTTAATCAATGGCGATATTACTAAACCATATGAATATGGTTGCCGCCTGCAAAAGAAACGTTTGGAAAATGCAATTTTGGTGCAGGCAGTTTTATCTGCTGAAGCACAACAAGGTGAAGATATGCGTCCGCATATCAATAACTTCACCTACGAAAAGTAAAAGAGAAGAATTTTCTTCGCACTCCCTGCGACAGCAGGGAGTGTTTTTGCTGTTGAACAGAAAATTTTTCTAAGAAAAATTTTGCACGGAATGATTTTTTCCTGCTAAAAATGAGGCCAAAACAGAAGCAAAAGCAACTTTTTTCTAACTTTTTTAGAGAAATTTGAGAGGGCGCAAAGCGTGTATACAAGATA